>NZ_JBEOPI010000040.1:0-42044 GCF_040309905.1 Shewanella sp. CAL98-MNA-CIBAN-0140 | reverse complement strand
TCAGTGTAAGGACAGGGTAAAAAGTTTGTGCACACGAGACTGGGCCAATATGGGTAAAGTCTAATGCGGATTGGTATTATACCAATACGTAAAGAGAATTCACAAAATTAACCTAAAAAAAGGGCAACCAATATGGTTGCCTAAGTCGTTCTTTGTGGGTTGTGAATAACGGTGCGCTAGCGTGTTAACACTCCCCAAATAGGGATGATGATGAACAATAAACATAAACTGTAGTGGCAAGTAAATAAGAGCTTTGAATACACACTAAACCGTTGGAGGAAGACGTTTAGTGAGTTCGTGTTCTTACTTGCTACATATACTATGACTAGGGCTATTTGGAAAAGTTCATTAAATGATGTACTAAATTTAAACATCATTAATTGCGAGGATTTGTTCATCTTTGATGGTCGAAAGTGGTTCGATATACACGGGTGTTAATCGAGATGTACAGTATGTTTTCTACTTAGTTATCGATTGTTAGTGTGTCGTGATGACACTTAACAAGTCCTACTTAATCTCAATTCTGAAAGGCGATCGGATAACTTGTTAAAAAAGGGTCTATTTAAAGTCTGTAATATTAAACTTTCCATGTCTTTTGCTAACAAGATCTATTGCAAGTCGATACAACTTCGACCGCGGCAAAAGCGCTGTTTGATAACGGGTTATGAGCCCCTGTTGAGGTAAGTTATTATAAGTAAGACACAAATAGTGGCACAACGCCTCTAGAAAGTTCAATAAATGGTAAATATGCGATCAAATCTATAGACATAAAAAAAGGCAATCAAATAATTGCCTATCGATCGACTTAGCGATCAAGGGGACCGCGCTAGAAGTCCCAGGGAGATGATGAACAAAAGTGAATATCACTGTTACTAAGTTTGAGTACGTGGTGGTTTAAAAGTTCAATATAAATGTATTTTTTTAGCCAAATAATGATGTTTATTTTATATTGCATATTTATCATAAACTTAAGTTTTGATGTGTTTTGATGTGTTTTGATGTGTTTTGATGTGTTTTGATGTGTTTTGTAATGTGTTTCTTGTGGTTTGAGCGTATTTAATTTGAGCATGTTCAATTCGGGCATATCGTTAAATGGAAATGTTATTGACTTAACATGGTCATGGAGCGTCCGCCTATGCCCCAAGAAGTAAAGTAAGGCGATTAACATGACATCAATCGCCCAAAGCAAACTCGCATACATTATGGATTAACGGTATTCGATTACAGGTAAAAGCCACGGCTAACTTAGCAGCTTTTCAATAATAACGTTAAGGTCTTCTGGCTTAGTGGTTGGCGAATAACGTTCAATAACATTTCCTTGTTTATCGACTAAGAACTTAGTGAAGTTCCATTTGATAGACTCACTAGCCAAAAGGCCTTTGGCAGACTTTTTAAGGTGTTGGTACAAGGGGTGACTATTAGCACCATTAACATCAATTTTACTGAATAGCGGAAACGTAACCCCAAAGTTGAGTTCACAAAATTGGCTGATCTCGTCTTCATTACCTTGCTCTTGCTTACCGAATTGATTACAAGGAAACCCCAAAATAACTAAACCACGATCTTTATATTGTTGATATAAGGCTTCAAGACCTTTGTATTGCGGTGTAAATCCACATTTACTTGCCGTGTTAACAATAAGGATAACTTTATCTTTAAAGTCCTCCATAACAACGTCTTTGCCTTGAATGTCTTTTACGATAATAGGGTAAATTGCAGCGGTCATGTGAAGCTCCTTATATGAAAAGTAAACTATAATACAAATATGGTTGGCTGGCAATTAAGTTGCGCGCAACTTAATTTATCTATTTGCTTATAAATACTAATTTCAATATAGTTTGCGCATAATTTACTATCAAGGATTAAGGACGGGCTTATGAATGAATTGAAGAACGAACTTAACTCTGAAGATGAAATCGACTCCAATTCGCAGCCACAAGCTGATGTCAGTCACGTGGTACATTTATTAACGGAAGCCGAGGGTGATGAGCAGGCCGAAATGTTCAGTGAGATTTTGACTGAAGCTGAACCAGGTACAATTGCTTTACTTTTAGAATCGTTACCGCTGGATGAGCGTTATGAACGTTGGCAGCAAGTTGATGTAGAAGAGCGTGTTGACGTTTTAAACTTAATGCGTGCAGATCCTCGTTTAGGCATAGTGAAAAAAATGCCAGACGAGGAGTTAGACTTACTCTTTTCGCAATTAAGTCCCGAAGATCTTATCGAGTGGAGTGATACGTTACCAGACAATATTACCGATCGTGCATTAGCACAGATGGGGGAGCGTCAGCGCAAGCACTTCGAACTGTATGATCAATATTCTGATAATGAAATCGGTCGTTATGCTGATCACCAAATGTTGGCATTAAGTCTTACGTCTACGGTCGCGCAAGGGCAACGTTTTTTTCGTCGAATTGATTTAGATTGTAATGACCACCTTTTTTTGGTGGATAATAACGATAAATATCTAGGGACAGTGCGTCGTTATGATGTTTTTAAAACGACCGATCTTGATACCCAATTACAGGTATTAATATGGGAAGACAGCCGGGTGATCTCTGCCGACTCATCTTTGATCGAAGCGGCCGAAGCCATTGAGCATAGTCGTGAGCTTGAATTACCGGTTGTCGATGATGACGGTATATTGATTGGCCGAATGACACTGAGAACGGCTACAGCCCTAGTGCGTGAACATTACGAAGCACAATTAATGGCAACCGCAGGTATGGATGAACACGACGATTTGTTTGCTCCAATTATGGTGGGAGCAAAACGTCGTGCAGTGTGGCTAGGGATTAACTTACTCACTGCTTTTTTAGCTTCTGCGACCATTGGATTATTTGAAAATGTGTTGTCGCAAGTGGTGGCATTAGCGGTATTGATGCCTATTGTGGCTTCAATGGGCGGTATTGCTGGTAGCCAATCGTTAACACTGATGATCCGCGGTATGGCAATGGGGCAGATTTCTGCCGGTAACGTGATGTCGTTGATGAAAAACGAACTCGGGATCGGTGCACTTAACGGCATGTTGTGGTCGATTGTCATTGGTATTGTTGCCGGGTGGTGGTTTAACGATACGATAATGGGCATTGTAATTGGTTGTGCCATCTTAATTAATATGGCGGTTGCGGCTATTGCGGGTGTTATGGTGCCAATGATCTTACAACGTTTTAATCAAGATGCGGCATTATCAGGATCGGTCATTCTCACCACTGTCACCGACGTGGTAGGTTTTTTTACCTTCTTGGGATTGGCCACCATATTGTATCTGTAAAGGTGCGGCATTGCTTACATCGAAATGCACTGAGTCAACATTGGGCTAGCCTTTGGTTAACGTTGTCCAGCGCCTCGACGATTATCACGTATGCTGTTATTTAGCTTCAATTCGCCTTGCGGGTAAAACAAATGACACGTTTAATATAGCCTGACTTGAAAGAGACTTATTGCTATCGGTTTAGCCTATATCTTATTCCAAGTTGAGGTCATTTAAATGCTCGTGAGTCTCTCAAGGTCATTTTTTGACAATAAAAAAGCAAGTTACAGGTAACTTGCTTTTTAAACTCGATGAGACAATGCGGTTAAATTATTTCCACTTAGGAGGCGCTAACTCCATTTCTGGATTATCGTCAAAGTAGCCTCGCTTGGTATCTCGGCGGCGTTGTTTTACTTTTTTCGATTTTGGTTTTCCCTTTCCCTCGATGTTATCGCCCCATGGCGCATCGTCTTCATCAAATTCAAATGAGTGTGACATTTTTAACATTCCAGATAACTGTACCTTTTTTGGTACAACCCCTTTTTTACCTAAAGTTAATAATAAGCTAAAGCGAAATATTTAATCCTTGATGGTAAAAATTATTGCACGTAGAAATGACAATTCAATTTTTGGCGACAAATAAACATTCTTTGCTGTGTTTGAGTTCATTTAGGCATAGGGATAATTGTTGTTGCCAGGGGTTTTGTGTGGCAATGGTGTGTGATAAACCGCTATCTAGCGCACTAAATACTGGCCTATTGACGATTGAAGCATATTGTTCTGATGTTATAGGCTGTAAATAAATCGGTTGACGTAATAAGCCTAACCCTATCGCTTGTGTTTTTATCGCTTGTGCAAACTCATACCAAGTGCATATGCCAGCATCACTCCAATGGTAAATAGCTGACCATTGTTTTTGTAAACACAGTTTCCACAAAAAACGCGCAAGATCATCAACCATTGTCGGGCTGCCGGTTTGGTCATTAACAATATTAATCGGGTTTTCTTTACTTGAGCCTATGGCTGCCTGATTATGCGTCTGTGACATTAACTTCAGCATAGTGGTCAGAAAATTATTGCCAGTATGATGGTAAAGCCAAGAGGTACGTACAATGCAAAATAGATCAGATTGGTAGCTCAGTAGTGTTGCTTCTGCGAGTAATTTTGATTGCCCATAAGTATTAATAGCCGCTGGTTTTTGTGTCACCAAATAAGGTGTCGATGAGCCGCCATCGAATACATAATCTGTTGACAATTGGATCAGTTTAATCCCATAAGCACTGGCCGCTTTAGCGATATACTCAACGGCTAATGCATTGGTTTTTATCGCGGACTCAGGGTTGATTTCGGCTTTTTCGACGTTGGTATAGGCTGCGCAGTTAATGATGATATTGGGTCGATAATAAGCCAATGCTTCGTCAATACGTTGTGGCTGAGTAATATCAACTTGTTGGTGGCTGAGCTGGATCAGTTCCACCGTATTAGGCTGAGTACGTTTTAAGGCTCGGGCTAGTTGACCTGTTTGACCAAAGGTTAATATTTTCATTGAACGTGAGCCAAATACCATTGGACAGTGCGGTATAAGCCATTAAAGAAGGTATGTTTAGGTGTCCAATTCAATGTTGTGGCCAATTTACTGGCATCAATGGCATAGCGACGATCATGTCCGGGTCTATCTTCAATATGCTCAATGAGTGAGGTAAAGCCATTGCCACTAGCAAGGCGATGATCCGGGAGTAATTGGCTAAGGTGTGCGCAAATCGACCTCACTACCTCAATATTAGTTTGCTCATTATTGCCGCCTACCGTATAGGTTTCACCCACGTTGCCTAAGGTTAATATTGTCAGTAAAGCTTCAACATGATCATCGACATAAAGCCAGTCTCGAATTTGTAGACCATTACCATAGATAGGAATTTGCTCACCCGCTATAGCGCGGGTAATGGTCAATGGGATCAGTTTTTCTGGATGTTGGTATGGGCCATAATTATTAGAACAATAACTGATTAAAATGGGTAAACCATAGGTTCGATACCAGGCTTTGACTAGATGATCGCTTGATGCTTTACTTGCTGAGTAAGGTGAGCTGGGTGCATAAGCACTTTGCTCATTGAAAAAGCCTGTGCCGGGTAAGTCACCAAATACCTCATCAGTCGAAATATGATGGAAGCGAAATCGTGCAGCCTTAGCGCTCAATAAACCATTATAAAATTGTCTGCTGGCTTCTAAAAGTTGATAAGTACCGACTATATTAGTCTGAATAAATTCTGCAGGACCTGAAATGGATCGATCAACATGAGTCTCTGCCGCTAAATGCATGACGGCGTCGGGTTGAAACCGATTAAATACTTGGGTTAATAATTGAGCATCACAGATATCGCCTTCGATGAAATGGTATCGTTGACTTTGGTTTAGCATTTTAAGGCTGCTGGGATCCGCTGCATATGTCAGCTTATCGATATTAATGACACTGTGATGGGTAAAATTAATGATAAATCTGATTAGTGCCGATCCAATAAATCCACAACCACCAGTAATCAGTATTGCGAGTGCTTGTTCGTTTCTGTGTGTCATTGTTTTAGGCCAAATGAGATAACCTTAGGGTTTAGCATCGGGTTATCTTTGTCTGAGACGAGAGGAGCAAGGTGTTGTTTTAATGGCCATTGAATATTGAGCACGGGATCATTCCATGCGATGGTTTGATCATCATCTGGTCGATAATATTGTGAACATTTATAAATAACATCAGCGATGTCAGACAATACGTAAAAGCCATGAGCAAATCCCGCAGGGATCCACATTTGATAGCCATTTTCGTCTGAGATTTCTTGGCCTATCCACTGACCATACGTTGTAGACCCTTGACGAATGTCGACAGCAACGTCAAAGATGCTTCCTCTTGCTACCCGGATTAATTTACCTTGAGGGAAGTGTTGCTGGAAGTGAAGTCCACGTAAGACATTGTTAATAGAACGCGATTGATTTTCTTGGACTAGTTGAGGAACATCTAAGTTGTTTTGAGTAAACGCGTCACTAAAGGTGTTTTGGCGTAACGTTTCCATAAAGAATCCACGCTCATCAATGAACTTACGTGGGCTAAAAATCATCACGTCTTTGAGTTGAGTGTTAATCCATTTCATCTGGAAAATTCTTATTTAATAGAGACAGTAAGTATTCACCATAACCACTTTTTAACAGTGGCTTAGCCAGTTTTTTGAGTTGTAATTGATCAATTAATCCCATCGAATAGGCTATTTCCTCAGGGCAGGACACTTTTAAACCTTGGCGTTTTTCTATTGCAGCTATGTATTGTGTCGCTTCTGCCATGGCATCGGGTGTACCAGTGTCTAGCCAAGCGGTTCCTCGGCCTAAGATATTGACTTGAAGATTATTATTATCAAGATATTGATTTATCACATCCACTATTTCGAGTTCTCCTCTTTCAGAGGGGAAGACTTGCTTAGCGTAATAGCTTGCCTTGTTGTCGAAAAAATACAGCCCTGGCATGGCAAAATTTGATTTGGGTTTAGCGGGCTTTTCTGTAATAGAAAGTACTTGATTATGTTTATCAAACTCAATAACCCCATAAGCTTGTGGATTAGCAACGTGATAACCAAAGACGGTGGCAGATGATATTTTATTCGTTGATTGTAGAGTGTGCTGTAATTGATGGCCATAAAATAAATTATCCCCTAAAATCATTGCACAAGGACTACCATTTAGAAAATGTTCAGCAATAATGAGTGCTTGTGCGAGTCCTTTAGGCTTTGCTTGTGTTGCAAATTCAATGTTAATACCCCATTGATGGCCATTGTGCAGCAGTGATTTAAAAAGAGGCAGATCGGTAGGCGTGCAAATAAGCAAAATCTCTGTAATACCAGCCTGCATCAATGTGCATAGCGGATAATAAACCATAGGTTTATCGTAAACGGGTAATAACTGTTTACAGACAACTTGGGTGATAGGAAATAGTCGAGTGCCTAAACCTCCAGCTAATAAAATACCTTTTCTCATCAATCTTTCTTTAAGTGATTCATAAGTGAATTTTAGCACAGCTAAAATCAATTAAGCAGATTTGTTATGGGTGTTATTTACCTAAGCCTTCAATTATATCAAGGCTATATCGCTCTGCATCAGGGCCTTTAATTCGCTGAAATTTAACATCTAATAAAGATAAGGGATCTGAATAGACTCGATAAATATGGTCGCGATCTAAATGATAATATTACTCGTTTGATCCTATTTGAAGGTGCCTTTACCTCGATAGGGATGAGGATCGCTGTCTAAACCTATGGTGTGGATGGTGCATGTAAGTTCGAGTTTGGGCAAGGGAACATGCCACGATAAACACCTGCCATTGCAAGGTTGCTTTGCAGCTTGTTGCTATATCAATCGTGAGATTGTTTAGTCGGTTGGCTGCAGCCTAAGATTACCCATCCGAGTACTAAGCATAAATTTTCATCTAAGCCCCCTTTAGATACAAAATTGTCGTGCATATTATCCTCAGCAGTTTTGGTGTTATGTGTCTACACTCAATGATAAAAAACTACAAAAGGATTTTCTAGAGTAGGTGATACTATTTTAAATGATTGTTTTTAAGTTATTTTTTTTAAACGATTATTTTTAAACGATTGTTTTTAACAAATCGTTTTAAGAGATTATTTTTAAATGGCTATTTGACTCAAGTTAAACCAGTATCATAAGGATTACTTGATAATAGGTGACCAGAGTGTACTCGTGCTTTTATCATCAACCGATCCTGGCGTTAAAATATAGCTAACGCATATATTTTGCGCTTTAATGGTTAAACTTTAGTCGGGATATCAAAAAATTGTTTTATCTCATCTATTCTATCCATTGCATCTTGATAACCCAAATCAATCAAGGTTGTGGTATAGCTTTTTTCGAACAATAGATATGAGACGATACTTGAATCTGACTGTCGATTAATGCCAAAAAACTTCAATAAGATTTTGATTGCAAATGGCATGTCATCATAAAATCGATCCGCAATTCGGCTGAGATCTTGACTGGGCTTTATGACCAATGTCTCTATATGGCGAAGATTTAATGAGTCACGTCCTTCTTTCGACATGAATGACAATGTTTGATTTTCTCTCTGTAACCTTTCTAAATCACTGTTTAATGTATCCGAAAAAATCGTGTCTAATAAATGTCCTCCTATTGTTGCTGTTTTAGGATGATATTCAAACTCGATAGGGACATTTTTGTGTGGACTTTCTAAATTAATAACAAATATTTTATTGGCACCAAGGTGGACCGGACTTGATAAGGGAGAGAGTTGATGGACTGACCCATCGCAATAATAAGCCTGATTAAGTTTAATTGATGGAAAGACCATTGGGATAGCAGAGCTTGCGAGTAAATGCTCAGTATTTAATAAGCTGCGAATACCACTTCGTTTAGCACTTTGCCAATTTTCAATGTGTTTATTGCCCTGATAAAAACTATATGATCGTGAATTGTTATAACTCGAGGCGTCGACACTTATTGCCTTGAGTGCATCGTTACTGATGTTGCGGTCGATTCTTTTAAAATCGATAAGTTTATCCAATAATTCACGTAATGGTTGATTATCAAGTAGGCTTGCTGCGTCCGTACTCACCTTGTCGTCTTGTAAGCCTTTGATTGCCATTCGGCCCAAATGTCTTAACACTTGGGGGATGGAAGCCCGATAGACTTTATGGGTTTCAAAATGACGCCACACCCAATCCAGTTTTTTTATGCCCAAATGGAAGCAAGATGCGTGGGTTGCCAGAGATGTTGCGTTAATGGCTCCTGCCGATGTCCCGCAAATGATATCAAATGGGACATTATGGTTGCGTGGGTAAAACTGCACTAGCGCTTTCAATACGCCTATTTGATACGCAGCTCTTGCCCCACCGCCACCTAAAACTAATGCTGTTGATACTGACAATATCTATCCTTAATGTTTTAAATGTACTTATTTTAGTATGAATTCTTTTTCGAGTTTATACCAGTTACCAATAAGTCGACTATGCTATTTATCGTCTGTTTCTCATCTTAATGCGAGTAAGCAGTCTATGAGTAAACAGTAAGCATAAAGCATTGAACATTAAATATTACTGATCAAAAAGGTATCATCTGTTTTTCTTGAAGCAATAAAAAAACGCACCATAAAGTGCGTTTTTAAAATGTATTGTTGTTAATTATTAAGGGTTAACCTTTAGCGGCCTTGGTTAAAAACGCCACAATCTCATCAAATGGGATATCTTGTTTCTCACCAGTACGACGATTTTTGTACTCAAATACGCCAGCATCGATATTGCGGTCGCCAATAACCACAACATGGGGTAAACCGATTAATTCCATATCAGCAAACATAACACCAGGACGTTCTTTACGATCATCCATTAATACTTCAATACCGGCATCCGCTAAGTCTTGGTAAAGTTTTTCAGCGATGTCAGCAACGCGATGGGATTTATGCATATTCATGGGTAAAATACCCACCGTGAATGGTGCAATTGCTTCTGGCCAAATAATGCCGCGATCATCGTTGTTTTGCTCAATGGCAGCAGCCACAATACGGCTCACGCCGACACCATAACAACCCATCAACAACACCTGTGCTTTGCCGTTTTCATCTAACACTGTGGCATTCATTGATGTAGAGTAACTTGTTCCTAACTGGAAAATATGGCCGACTTCAATACCACGAGCCATTGCATAAGTACCAAGGCCATCTGGGGTCGGTTCACCTTCAACCACATTACGAATGTCAGCAGCGGTTGCTAAAGGGAAATCTCGCTCCCAGTTGATACCGAAATAATGCTTATCTTCAGCGTTAGCACCTGCGGCAAAATCGCTCATCACAGTAACACTGTGATCAACAATAATCGGCATAGTTAAGCCGACAGGTCCGATAGAACCAGGACCTGCGCCAACGGCTTCTCGAATTTCAGCTTCTGATGCAAATTCAAATGGCGATGCGACTAATTCAAGCTTGTCGGCTTTGACTTCGTTAAGTTCATGATCGCCACGGATAACTAATGCCACCAATGGTGCTTCTTCAGTCGCGCCTTTAACAATTAAGGTTTTAACTGTTTGGGTGATGACGACATTAAATTGCTCAACCAATTCGGCAATTGTTTTTGCGTTAGGTGTCGCGACCAACGTCATTGCTTCAGTTGGCTCTGCGCGTGTTTGGGTTGGCATAGGTGATTCAGCTTTTTCAATGTTAGCGGCATAGTCGCTGCCCGTTGAATAAGCGATTAAATCTTCACCACTGCTTGCGAGCACATGGAATTCATGCGACATGCTGCCACCAATAGAGCCCGTATCAGCTAGTACAGGGCGGAACGATAAGCCCATACGAGTCAGTATATTGCTGTATGCGGTATGCATTGCATGGTAAGTACTGTCCATGGTTTGTTGATCTAAATGGAAAGAATAGGCATCTTTCATCAAGAATTCGCGCGCGCGCATGACGCCAAAACGTGGACGTACTTCATCACGGAATTTGGTTTGTACTTGGTATAGTGTTAACGGCAGTTGTTTGTATGAGTTTAGCTCTTTACGGACTAAATCGGTGATCACTTCTTCATGGGTTGGTCCCAATACAAAGTCACGATTATTACGGTCTTGGAAACGCAATAACTCAGGACCAAATTTGTCCCAACGGCCTGTTTCAACCCATAGATCAGCAGGTTGTACTAACGGCATTAATATTTCGATAGCGCCTGTTTTGTTCATTTCTTCACGAACAATAGCTTCAACTTTACGTAATACACGTAAACCTGACGGTAGCCAAGTGTAGAGACCTGAAGCATTACGACGGATCATACCGGCACGTAACATTAACTGATGACTAACCACCTCTGCATTTGCAGGGGTTTCTTTTTGTGTTGAAAGCAGGTACTTGCTAACTCGCATTCCCAATGTCCAAAATAGTTACTATGAATGAGCATCATTTTAGCACCTGCTTCAATGATGTCACCTGCTAATTCGACTCAAAAGTAGGCTTTGTGGTGCTTTAATGGCGGGATATTATTATTTAACTTCCGCGCCGGATAATAAACGGTTATCAAACCACTCTTTGTCCTGCTATCTGTGTTGTATTCACGTAGACGTTAAATTGCTATAGGCACGCTATTGACGCATCAATGCGCCTTGTTGGTAAACAAATGGAAAGTTTGATATTGCAGACTTGAAGTCAATCCGTTTTTGTCGATTTAGCTCATCTTCTATTCCAATTTGAGGTTATTTTTTACGTCTATCGCCAATGACTCGGGCAGGATTACCAGCAACAATGGCGTAGTGTGGAACATCTTTTGTGACAATGCAGCCCATACCAATAACAGCATGATCCCCAATGGTCACACCGTCAACAATGCCTGCTTGAGCGCCAATCCATACATCTTGGCCAATCACGACACCTTTTGATGTTGCGGGTTGTTGATAAACGGGGGTGTCGGGTGACATGCCATGATTAAAGGCATATATAGTCACGTTATTAGCTATGCGGGTTTGGCTGCCAATTTTGATGCCGTTGCGGCCGCCATCTAAGCTACAACCATGATTAATGGCCACTTCATTGCCTAGGGTGATTGGACCATGCATAAACACTTCGGCGGCAATCATGCATTGATCTCCAATGCTGATGTCTCTACTGGGTTCGGCAAAAAGCTGAGCTTGTGGCGCTATAAAGCATTGTTCACCAATATGAATGGTTTCAAGCTGACGCAACCGCTGCTGAATGTCATCTTGCCAGGGCTTTGCCCATGCTAAATGTTTTGTTTTAAGCGAAAAATACAGCCATGGCATCCATGACAAACGTTTTTTGTGTTGAGCTTGGTAATCAATGTCTGTCATTGGCTTAATCCTTTAATAATGTCACTTTGGTCGGTTTAAGCTCTAATACTTCGATACCTTGAGAAGTGATATGCCAAAAAATATCTAAATCGTACAATGCAACTTGATATAATTTGGGGTCATCTTTATTTTTTTTATAAGCGGGTCGCGGGTCTTGAGATAATACCCCGTTAATTAATTCGGCTAAGCCTTGGTATTGTTCTATAGCAGCATATTGAGCTATTTGTGTCAGCGCTATTGCGGTATAAGTTACCGCAATAAGTACGGGAGCATCTTGGGCTATGCCGCTTTTTGCATCGACAATGGCATCAGAAAAAGGAATATACGGTTTAATATCAATGATAGGAGTACCGTCTAATAAATCCATCCCCGATATTATTAAACAGACTTTACCTTTGCGTTGAACCACGCCATGGAGTTTGACCACTGACTGGCCAATACCATTGGGGCGAAACGTTGAGCGTGTGGCAAATACGCCCAATTTTTCATTACCACCTAAACGGGGAGGGCGTACCATCGTTTTCCAGCCTTGTGCTATATTTTCATGGAAACAAAATAATAACCATAAGTGCGAGTTTTGTTCTATCCCTCTGACGGCATCAATGTGATTAAAAGCAGGTTCAAATTCAATATAACCAACCACATCGACTAAGCCGGGCTGACGCGGAATACCAAACTTTTGTTTATAAGGTGTTCGGCATATTGCAACAGCATTTAATTGGCTGCTAAATGGAACGCGAGATCTGTTATTTATAGGATCTGTTTGACCGTGTTGATCGTTACCTTGTGTCATGCAATACCTGGATTAAACATAAAAAGGAAATCAGACATAAAATATAAAAAATCTTGATGAGTATTATATGGGCACTCATCATTTACAGGCTACCAATATATTATATTGAGTTATTATTTTTCTGTAGGCGTTTTAATGGCTTGACCTACGCATAGTGCACGACTAAAACAACTGGTGTCCGCTTCTGCAAGAATAAAGCAACTTTTAACCACGAATCCATTAGCGCCCAAATCGGCTGCTGCTCTTCTAGCATTAGTACGTGCAACGGCCATTTGTGGCGGTGCATCTTGGCTGCTTTCTTGACAGGCTTCACCTTCAACTAAGCCTAATACTGCAAACGGTCCTTTTGGTAGTTGGTTACCTTCGTATAATTGGACATCACTGGCTTTAAAGTAATCATTGATATTTTTACTGTCTAAATTACTTTTGAATGTGTAATCACTTGCACAAGCACTCAATAATAATGCGATACCGGAGATAATAAAAATAGGTTTAAGAGGAAAAGTCATAGCCGTAACCTTCTATTAATGGGAAATGGATCAACAAGGGTGAGTTTACCTTGTCTGATGGCGATGATAAAGCGATTAAAGGCCATAAAAAAAGAGCTTACCGAAGTAAGCTCTTTTCAAATTTAAGGGGTAATTGTGTTGTTAACCATTAAGTCAGAAAAATTATTCCATACCAGGAATTAAAAATTCAGCCATGTTCTTTCCGCTATCAACTTGTTGTTTGAATACGGTTGGCATACGCCCTTGACCAGTCCATTGAATTAATTTGTCATCAATGGTGATTTGATATTTTGGTGGACGTGGCGCACGTTTTTTGGTCGACGTTTTAGCTGAAGAGG
Source organism: Shewanella sp. CAL98-MNA-CIBAN-0140 (assembly GCF_040309905.1). Classification (NCBI taxonomy): domain Bacteria; kingdom Pseudomonadati; phylum Pseudomonadota; class Gammaproteobacteria; order Alteromonadales; family Shewanellaceae; genus Shewanella; species Shewanella sp. CAL98-MNA-CIBAN-0140. Next base: position 28,295 of record NZ_JBEOPI010000040.1, on the reverse strand, counting down.
TAACTTCACCTAAATCTTCAATTGATAAACCACTGTTTTGAATTTGGGCAAGAATTTCAGCAATACGTGCATTACGCTCAGCATTAGCTTCGAGTTCTAATTTCTCTTCTTCTTGACGTTCGGCAATAATTTTTTCTAATTTTGCAGCGGCTTCACGCAAATCATCAAGCGACAATTCTTTTACTGCAGCTTTAAAACGGCGACCGTGGGTTAATATGTGTAAAAAGTCACTCATGATATGTAGTTTCCTAATGATTGATTTATAAAAATAAACAGTTATAAGATATAAAGTTATTAACGTTTCAGTGCCACTGATGGTTTATTTAGTCGTTATTCTTAATCTAAATCAGATATAAATCAGATTATTTGTCTAATTATTACCAATACAGCTAAATAAATACTGAATATAGATGTAATAATAGAAACTATTTGGCATTGAATCAAATTAAATTATCTGTTTATGAAATAAAATTTAACTCAGCGTTCTCATTAAGCCCTAATTCAACTCTGTTTGTTTAGTTTGATTGCCACCATAACAACAAAAAATATGTAAACAAGCGTTTGACTTTGATTGACGTTCACGTTAACAGAACGTAAAGTTAACCCATCTTGCATTGGCAAACGCCAATGTGTTGTCCAAATGCATTGAAGGTGTAGGAAGGAAACCCTATGAAAGTATTGGTGCCAGTTAAACGCGTAGTCGATTCCAATGTGAAGGTCAGAGTAAAAGCTGACAACACAAGTGTTGATATGACAAACCTTAAAATGGCGTTAAACCCATTTTGCGAAATTGCGATAGAAGAGGCTGTTCGCTTAAAAGAAGCCGGTATTGCTACTGAAGTTGTGGTAGTGAGTGTTGGTTCTAAAGCGGTGCAAGAACAATTAAGAACAGCAATGGCATTAGGTGCAGACCGAGCGATTCATATTGAAACCGATGAAGAGCTAGTGCCGTTGTCTATAGCAAAGCTTTTAAAAGCGGTGCAAGAAAAAGAGCAAGCGCAATTAATTATTTTTGGTAAGCAGTCAATTGATGGCGATAACAATCAAACTGGACAAATGTTAGCGGCTTTAACTGATATGCCACAAGCAACATTTGCATCAGAAGTCAACGTTGAGGGTGATATTGTTACGGTTATCCGTGAGGTAGATGGTGGGTTACAAACCTTAAAAATGCCATTACCTGCGATTGTTACGGTTGACTTACGTTTGAATGAGCCTCGTTATGCTTCATTACCTAATATTATGAAGGCTAAGCGTAAGCCATTAGAGATAATGACGGTAGCAGATCTTGGTGTGAGCTTAAAGACACATCAAACGGTACTAAGCGTTACGCCTCCTGTTGAGCGTAAAGCAGGCATCATGGTGTCTTCTGTTGAAGAGCTAGTTGATAAGTTAAAAAATGAAGCGAAGGTGATCTAATATGACCATTTTAGTATTAGCAGAACACGATAATATCAGTCTGAAAACTGATACGGCTAAAGTGGTTAGCGCTGCTGCAGCCATTGGTGGTGATATTCATGTATTGGTTGCTGGTGTTGATTGTTCTGCCGCGGTAAGTGCAGCACAAAGTTTAGCGGGTGTGAGTAAAGTCTTAGTAGCAGATGCGGCATTATATGGTGCTCAATTAGCTGAAAATGTTTCAAAACTGGTCGTTGAAATAGCGGCGGATTACGAATACATTTTGGCTGCGGCTTCGAGCGTAGGTAAAGATACCTTACCTCGTGTGGCAGCATTATTAGACGTTGCTCAGATTTCTGAAGTGATTGAAGTGGTAAGCAGTGACACTTTTGTACGCCCTATTTATGCTGGTAATGCACTTGCTACAGTTCAGAGCTTGGATGCCAAGAAAGTCATGACTGTGCGCTCAAGTGCCTTTGATGCTGCGGCCTCAACAGGCAGTGCTGAAGCGATAAACTTAAGCCAAGCAATTGATGCCCGCACTGAATTTGTATCTCAATCGTTAACTGAATCAGTCCGTCCTGAACTCGGTAATGCAGGCATTATTGTGTCTGGTGGCCGTGGCATGGGTAACGGTGAGAACTTTGCTTTATTAGAGCAATTGGCAGATAAACTAGGCGCGGCTGTTGGCGCATCTCGTGCGGCTGTGGATGCTGGTTTTGTGCCAAACGATTTACAAGTGGGTCAAACGGGTAAGATTGTCGCACCTGACTTGTATATTGCGGTAGGTATTTCTGGTGCGATTCAACATCTTGCCGGTATGAAAGATTCAAAAGTGATTGTAGCGATTAATAAAGATCCAGAAGCACCTATTTTTCAAGTGGCTGATTATGGACTGGTTGCCGATTTATTTGAAGCGGTACCAGCACTGAATAATCTCGTATAATCGGGCTTAAATTAGAGAGATGCGAGTTGATCTAGTCAGCAATGGCTACTGATGTAGAAGTGTTATTGAGCGTCTTGTCGATTGATTCTAAAAGGTTTCTACTCATAAGGTAGAAACCTTTTTATTGGATTACTTTTGGATTATTACTGGATCTATCCTGATCTTGAAAAGAGGTTTCTGTCCAAATGTCGACGCTTGTATGCCGTTGCTATTTCTGTGCCCGTTACGCTAGCGTGTGTTTTATGTAAAAACGTTACATTAATGCTAAGAGGTTGTAGTTTAAATTGGTGTTATTGTTATTTGCACTTCCGTTAAGTGTTTTTTTACTGGCATTGCATATGCTACTTATGGTTGTATGTTCGCGCTGTTTGTAATGAGCTTTAAGTGCAAACAACAAAAGTAGAGGTGCGTTGCATAAAAGTCATGTTGAATTGGGTGATGCCAATAATTCAACATAAAAGGATGCAATGCCGAAGCAAATGGGTCTATCAAGCGCATTTGTTGGGGCAGTTCTTGAAAGGGACTGCACTGTCATGGTGTTTTTTATCGATAAGATAAAAATAATGATATTCATATTAAATGGGTATTGCTGTGGAGTGCTACTAGTAAGTTGTGCATATGCTTTCTGTGTATGCTTAGTCTTATTTCTAGTGTTGCTTCATTCGTATCCAGCGAAGACATAAATTAACTATTATGATGACAAGTTATGCCGATTCGGCTCTTTCTGTATTGCCTCCTCTTGTGGCAATTACGTTAGCCATATTAACCCGTAAAGTTTTATTATCCTTAGGTTTAGGTATTATTTTTGGTGCCTTATTGCTCACTCAGTTTTCGCTGGTTGGAACGGGTGAGTATATCGTGCAAACCGCTAGCCAGCTTGTCTGGAAAGACGGTGAACTGAGTTCATGGAATGTCTATATTCTAGGGTTTTTAATTGTACTTGGGATGATCACTGCGCTGATCACCGTGAGTGGATCGGCTCGAGCGTTTGCCGATTGGGCTAAACTGCGCATTCGTAATAAGCGTGATGCTAAGTTAATGACCATTTTTCTCGGTTGTGTAGTCTTTATTGATGATTACTTCAACAGTTTAGTTGTGGGTTCTATTTCTCGACCTATTACAGACAGATATCATATTTCACGCGCTAAACTCGCCTATATTCTTGACTCTACTGCAGCTCCTATTTGCGTTATTTCTCCTGTATCGAGCTGGGGGGCATATATTATTGCGCTCATTGGCGGTATTTTAACGGCACATGGTTTTGCTGATTCTGGTCATCTAAGTGTGTTCATTCAAATGATCCCAATGAACTTTTATGCGTTGTTCTCGTTACTGTTATTAGTGTGTGTGGCGATTTTTGGCTTAGATGTGGGTCCAATGCGCCAGCATGAATTTAATGCACTTCGAGGTAACTTATTTGATGAATCAAAAGGCAAGCCACCTGGCGCCGTGACCGATTTACCGGAAGCTGACACCGGTAAAGTGATTGGGTTGTTTTTACCTATCGCCATATTAGTGTTTGCGACCGTTTACTTTATGGTTTCCAGTGGCGCTGAGGCATTAGTAGCCAAAGACCAAGTGTTTAGTGTGTTAGGCGCATTCGAAAATACAGACGTCAGTTTTTCTCTATTTTTTGGATCTTTAGTGGGATTGATTGTCACCGTATTGTTAGCGTTCCAGCAGAAAGTTGAGCTGACTATGCTGTTCAAAGGAATGTCTGTTGGTGCACGTTCAATGCTACCTGCAATTTACATTTTATTATTTGCTTGGACTATTTCCAGCGTAATTGGTCAGCTTGAAACCGGTAAGTACATGGCCAGTTTGGCTACTGACAACATTCCATTTGCTTTGTTACCAGCAATGTTATTTTTATTAGCTGGCATTACCGCATTTTCAACCGGAACGAGTTGGGGCACCTTTGGCATTATGCTACCGATAGCGGCCGATATGGCGATGGGCAGTGATAGCACTATGATGTTACCTATGCTGGCAGCGGTGCTTTCTGGTGCTGTATTTGGTGATCATTGTTCGCCTATTTCAGACACCACGATTTTGTCATCAACCGGAGCCAGTTGCCATCATATTGACCATGTTGTGACTCAGTTGCCTTATGCACTTATTGCGGCCTTGATTAGTTTAGTGGGTTATATCGTACTTGGTTTTACCGGTTCATTAATGGCCGGGCTTGTTTGTTGCTCGATATTATTTGTGATCAGTATTGTGATCCTGCGCTTTTGGGCTAGAAAATGCGCGATATGAATAAGGCTGCTTTTTGTAAATGATGGTCTTGTTCAGCTGAATGGTCTCACTTTGTGTCGCATTGAAAAATGGCGTATGGGTAACGAATACGCCATTTTTGTTTTTCATTACGATGCTAGAAAAGGTAATATGGACGATATTATCTGGCTAAACATTAGGACGCTTAACTTTGGCGCAACTGTATTTTTACTATTCGGCGATGAATGCCGGTAAATCAACGTCATTACTGCAGTCTTCTTATAATTATCGTGAGCGCGGTATGCACACGTTAGTGATGACGGCATCAATAGATAATCGTTATGGTGTTGGTAAAGTGGCATCGCGTATTGGTATTGAAACTGAGGCACAGGTATTCGGTAGCACCGATAATTTAACTGAGTTAATTTCGACTTCGAATCATGAGCAAAAAATTCACTGTGTATTGATTGATGAATGTCAGTTTTTAAGTAAAGCCCAAGTCAGGCAGATAACACATGTTGTAGATAACCTCGATATCCCGGTGTTATGTTATGGCTTGCGCAATGACTTTCAAGGTGAATTGTTTACGGGAAGTCATTACTTATTAGCGTGGGCAGACAAGCTAGTCGAACTGAAAACCATTTGTCATTGTGGCCGTAAAGCCAACATGGTGGTTCGCCTTGATCATGAAGGTAATCCAATGCGCGAAGGTGAGCAAGTTGAGATTGGCGGTAATGAAAGTTACGAGTCGGTTTGCCGTAAACATTTTCGCGAATTTTTGTGGGATTAACACTTAATTACTGCGACAGAATAAAATAAAAACCGCTTCAATGGATATTGAAGCGGTTTTTTTTAGGATTTTTTACGGTTGTTTTGACAGCATCATACCGTGATTAAAAGTCGGCTTCTGCGAAATCGACAATATCGGCGCTGCTAGACTCAATTTGTTTGCGTAGGCTGCGAGTTTGGCTGCCCCAGTAGCTCATGAAGAATTTTGCCGTATTAAGCTTAGCTTGATAAAACTCGGCTTCTTCAGTGCCAGCCTCTAATGCGGCCAATGATGTTGCCGCCACACGGGTCCACATCCAAGCGAGTGCGGTAATGCCAAAGAGTTGCATATACGGCATTGATGCTGCGCCAATAAGGTCTGGTTTTTTGCTGGCTGATTGCACTATAAAGCCAGTGGCTTTTTCAAGATCGCCCGCCGCATCCATTAACCCTGCAATATAAGGCTTCATGGCTTCGTTGCTAGCGTTTTCTTGAATTAACTGTTTCACCATGCCCGACCATACCGTTAATGCTGCGCCTTTGTCGCTCAGTAGTTTTCGGCCAACTAAATCGAGAGCCTGTACGCCATTTGTGCCTTCGTAAATCATCGCGATACGAATATCACGCACATACTGCTCCATACCCCATTCATTAATATACCCATGCCCGCCATAAACCTGCTGGGCATCAACACAAGCTTTAAAGCCTTGGTCGGTGACAAAGCCTTTAACAATAGGCGTAAACAAGGCGGCAAGTGCATTAGCTTGTTTAGCTTTTTCAGGGTCTGCATGACGTTCTACTTGGTCAAGCCATAACGCCTGTTGGCCCATTAGCGCACGTGTACCTTCATTGAAAGACTTTTGTGATAACAACATACGTCGAATGTCACCATGCACTAACAAAGAGTCTGCGGCTTTCTCAGGTTGTTTAACACCACTTAAGGCGCGGCCTTGAATACGATCTTTGGCATAGACCAATGCATTTTGGTAAGCAATATCGGATACGCCTAAACCTTGAATACCGACACCTAAACGCGCTTGGTTCATCATGGTGAACATGGCTTTTAAGCCTTGATGCGCTGCGCCAACTAATTCGCCTATTGCGCCGTCAAAATGCATTACACAAGTTGAGTTGCCGTGAATTCCCATTTTATGTTCAAGGCCTGTCGCACTCAGAGTGTTTGCTTCGCCTAGGCTGCCATCGGCATTGACTAAAAACTTAGGCACTGCGAATAACGAAATCCCTTTAACGCCTTCTGGCGCATCAGGCAGGCGAGCTAATACTAAGTGAATAATGTTTTCGGCAAGATCATGATCACCAGATGATATAAAGATTTTCTCACCACTAATGGCAAAAAGCTCATCACCGGCTGGGACAGCCTTGGTGCGAAGTAACGCTAAATCGGTACCAGCATGGGACTCGGTTAAGTTCATGGTGCCGGTCCACTCGCCACTGACTAGCTTGGCTAAGTACTTTTGCTTTAATGCATCACTGCCGTGCACATGAATAGCCGAATAAGCACCATGGGTTAACCCTGGATACATAGCAAAAGCCATATTAGTAGCCGTTTTCATTTCGGTGGCAAATGTGCCAATAACTTCTGGCAGACCTTGGCCGCCAAACTCAGGATCGCAAGTTAATGTGGCCCAACCATCTTCTACATATTGCTTATAAGCTTGCTTAAAACCAGAAGGGGTAATGACCTTGCCATCGACCAGTTTACAACCTTCCAAGTCACCACTAGCATTGAGAGGCAACATGATGTCGGTAGTGAAGTCGGCGACACCTTGTAAAATTGCATCAGTGAGATCTGCATCTAATTCATCAAAGCCGCGTAAATCAGTTTGTTGATAAACATTAAGCAGTTCAGACAGAATGAATTGATAATCACGAAGTGGAGCTTGGTAAATTGGCATAAGGTCGTTCCTTGGTTATGTTATATTTAAGTTTGGTCTCGGTAACAAGTCGTAACCATTGCTACTGGTCGAATCAGATTATGTATGCTTATCTAACATACGCAAATTCGAGTAAAAACTCAGTTTTTTACATCAGGGTAAACTTATCTTTTTGGCGAAGCTGTAACGATTTATTTACTCTTTAATCTATCTGTTGCTTACCGCTATGTTAATACCTTACTTGGGCTTGAAAAGATCAGTACTAATGAAAGCGTTTTTATACACAGCAAGCGAACACAAAATGGGTTTTGTCCGGTCTGTATAATCTCAACTCGGAATAACAGATGGGATAAATCGATAAGAACGAATTTATTTTAAGTCTGCAATGTCAGACTTTCCTTATTCGCAGAACAAAGAGCGGTTTGTTAACCACTTATTATCCCGATTTGAGATTGTTTTATTCATTTATCAACAGAAAAAATCTATTAAAAGGGGCGAGTGATGAAATCTATTTGGCCTGTAGTCAGTGTTTCTGCATTGTTTATATTTGCATTGTTATTGTTGTCTTTTATACCTTTACGCGCCGCTGATGCGGTGGCCAAAGTGGATCAGCGTATTGCTCCAAATTTTGAACTAACTCGGGCAGATGGCCAGCCATTTAATTTACATGATTACGCCGGTAAACCTGTGATTGTGCATTTTTGGGCCACATGGTGCCCATATTGTAAAAAGCTTCAGCCCGGTTTAGAAAAGCTGCGGCTGAAATATCAGCATACAGACTTGCAGATGATTGGAATTAGTTTTAACGAAGACGATGGCGCCAACCCCAGACAAAGCTTGCTCGATCGAGGTTTAGGAATGAAGACGCTCATCATAGGTGATAAAGTTGCTAACTTGTATGGTGTTAGAGGCACACCGACGACAGTATTTATTGACCGTAGTGGTCACATTGCATGGGTGACCAATACATCCAATCCCGATGATCCAAATTTAGATAAAGCGGTGCAGCTATTATTGAACTAACTATGGCAATAACCGCGCCACTCTTTGCTCATCGTGCTCATTTATGATGGTGAACGGGACTGAGTGTATTGTGATTAGGTTTTTCTACTCAAGATATATTTCAAAATAAGTGGCCCTATCAGGGTCGTGAGGGCGATAATCATTACTAAAATGGCAAATTCTTTTGCTTGAATAACGCCAAGCTGACGGCCCATTTCTGCAAACACCAATCCCACTTCCCCCCTTGGCACCATTGCCGAACCGACGATGAGTTTATCTTGCCAGTTTGAGCTGGCCATTAATCCGGCGATAAATTTACTCGCCACCGCGATTAAGGTTAACCAAGCGAGTAATATCAAGCCGGTGAAGCTCATATCAAGTTGACTTAGATCCAGACTAATACCGACATAAACAAAAAAAATCGGGCTGAACAGCTGCACTAGCGGCTTTGCTGATTGTTCCAGTTTATGGGTATAAGTAAAAGGGTTTTTTAGGTATTGATTTAACGGCGAGGTAAATTGCCGTGACAAGCCCATACCTACAGCAAATCCACCTAAAATTGCTGGGGTACCAAACCAATGTGCTAACCAAGCAAATAAGCAAATCATTGCCATCACCACAAAAACTTCATAACCAGGCATTCGCGTTTTAAGCTGCAACCAGCGGGTTAAATAGATAATGATCCTGACCAGTGGCGGACTGAGGATAATAAAGCAGGCAATCATGATAAACAATATCAATATTGAGCTTATGGATAATTCACCGGATGAAGAAAAATTAAACAATACACTCAGTAATATCACTCCAATAATATCATCGATGACAGCCGCGCCAAGAATGATTTGTCCAGCGGTACTTTGGGTTTGATTGTTTAATGTCAATACTCGCACCGAAATACCAATACTGGTGGCCGTCAAGGCGCAGCCAAAAAATAATGCGGTAAAAGGAGGTATCGATAGCCAGTAAAGGCTTGCTAATCCCGTAGCGATTAAAGGAATGACAATACCTAATAGGGCGACCTTGACGGCTTTGTTGCCTGAATGGGCTAGCTTTTTTATGGATGTTTCACAGCCAATATCAAATAACAGTAAAATAACACCGAGCTCAGCGATGATGGCTAACGTGCTGTGAGGGGTAACCCAATTTAGCAGTGAAGGGCCGATTAATATCCCCGCAGTGACTTCACCCACTACGCTCGGGAATCCTAGTCGGTCACTAAGTTCACCCAATATTCTACCTACAATAAGAATGAGACAGAGCGACATAACAAAGCTGTCTATTGCCATCTATCCCTCTCTAAGTTGAGCAGAATGTAATTGAACCGAGTTGCGCTAATAAAATTGATTCCGATCAATTTTTGTACCGATATTCAAGCACAAACTTACGCTAATGGCTAAGCTAAAGATAGTTATTAGCTCACGTTTTACTGAGTTGTTAACCTCATTCTCGTTGGGGGAGTATTAGAGGGGGGAATAGGTGCGAATAAACTGATTAGCTTTATTAAGTTGGTCTACAGATTTTTGTTTTATCAGATAAAGAGTGACATCACAAGGAGAGTTGGATGAACAAAATGTTTGTAATTGCTCAAATGGAACAAGCGCATACCGATGCCATTGCCCTAGGATTATCATTGGCAAAAAGTCTTAATAAACAGGCTGAGGTTTTTGCTTACACTTACGCCTATTTAACTGGATCAGACTGTGATAACCCTCGTTTAGCCGGAGTTGCACAAAAGGCATTAATGACGCAACGAGAACGGCAACTGCAACAGCATTTAGATTCGCTTGATGCCGAAGATGTTCCGTTGCACGTGATATGGAGTAAGTATCTTTTTGAGCATGCTTGTGATCACTCAGCGCGTCATGGTTTTGATCTTATGGTCAAGGCGGTCCATCATGCTGATTATTATTTGCCTACCGATTGGCAGTTAATTCGCCATACTAAAATGCCACTATTACTGTTAACAAACAATCCGCTCAATAATGGCAACACCACACTCATTTCTATAGATTTAGGTACTAGTCATCCAGCTAAACAACGACTTAATGACGCAGTTATTGCCAATGGTAAACAGCTTGCTAAAGCGACGGGAACTCAGTTACATGTCGCTTATGTGTTACGAATACCGCAAATTGTTCGCGACATGGATATACTCGACATTAATGCCTTAGTCAAAAAAGCCTATGCAGAACATAAGCAAAAAATTGCCGACATAGGCATTGATTCTGATTGCATGCATATTATCTCGGGTGAACCTGAACTGTGTTTATTTGAACTGGCTTGTCGATTAAAAAGCCAATTTTTTGTTATTGGTGCGCGGCAACGACAGGGATTATTAGGCCGCATTATTGGTAATACCGCTGAATCCATTTTAGGCCGCATGCGCAGTAATGTGTTGGTGGTCCCGGCAGAGGAATAAGCCGATAATATTATGATAGTGGTATAACAAAGCCCGCATCATTGGTTATATAAAAACAAGCGGGCTTTGTTGATCTTGACCGTTTAATAGCAATTAAAACGTCATTTCAGGTACGTGTACTGGGACGATTAACTTACCAGCGGTTTTGGCCACAATTTCTTCAACGGTAACGCCGGGCGCGCGCTCAAGTAAATGGAACGCACCTTCTTTAATTTCCATAAAAGCTAAATCGGTCATCACCCGTTTAATGCAGCCGTAACCGGTTAGCGGTAACTCGCATTTTGACAATAGTTTAGAGTTGCCGTATTTGTCTGCGTGCATCATGGTGACAATAATATTATCAGCACCGGCGACTAAATCCATCGCGCCGCCCATGCCTTTAATGAGTTTTCCGGGGATCATCCATGAGGCGATTGAGCCGTTAATATCCACTTCAAATGCGCCCAGCACGGTGAGGTCGACATGACCGCCGCGGATCATGGCGAAGCTTTCTGCTGATGAAAAAAATGAAGCCCCTTTTACTGCGGTCACCGTTTGCTTACCTGCGTTGATAAGATCTGCATCTATATTGGCTTCGGTAGGAAATTCGCCCATGCCCAATAAACCATTTTCTGACTGCAACATCACTTGTATGCCATCAGGAATATAGTTGGCCACTAGGGTAGGGATGCCAATGCCTAGGTTAACGTAAAAGCCATCTTGTAATTCTTTTGCTACGCGCTGGGCGAGTTGTTCTCTGGTCAATGCCATGGTGTTATCTCCCTTATTTTGCCGCAGCGGGTGCTGTTTTGACTGTGCGTTGCTCGATACGTTTTTCAAAGCTGGCTTTGATCACGCGATCGACATAAATACCCGGTGTATGAATGTGGTCTGGATCGAGCTCGCCAGGTTGAACAATTTCTTCTGCTTCAACCACGGTAATTTTACCCGCGGTGGCCATCATCGGATTGAAGTTAGCGGCGGTTTTGCGAAACACCAAGTTACCCATAGTATCGGCTTTCCACGCTCGCACTAATGCAAAATCAGCGCTAAGTGATGCTTCTAATACGTAGTGACGACCTTTGATTTCACGGGTTTCTTTACCATCAGCAATGGGCGTGCCGTAACCTGTGGCGGTAAAAAACGCAGGTATGCCAGCGCCACCAGCACGAATTTTTTCAGCTAATGTGCCTTGCGGAGTTAATATAACGTTGAGCTCACCCGATAACATTTGTTGTTCAAAAGTGGCGTTTTCACCCACGTAAGAAGCGATCATGGTCGAAATTTGGTGTTGTTTCAGTAATAGCCCTAAACCAAAGTCATCGACACCGGCGTTGTTTGATATTGCCGTTAAGCCTTTAACGCCCAATTTAACCATGTGGTTAATTAACCCTTCTGGGATGCCACACAAACCAAAGCCGCCGACCATAATGATCATGTCATCTTTTAATCCTGCTAGTGCTTCTTCATAGCTGTGGACGACTTTATTGAATCCTGCCATCTTGTTGTCCTTATGGTTATATTTATATCAACTGCCAGCGTTATGTCGTGCCAACTATTTTGAGTATATGTGATTATGCTCTGATTGCATTTGCTACTTTGGACCCATTAGTGCGCCCCAATGCGCGACTAATAGTGTCGCCAGCTAGTGCAAGTTTTGTTAAGTCTATGCCCGTTTCTATGCCCATGCCATGGAGCATGTAAACAAGATCTTCTGTGGCTAAATTACCCGATGCACCTTTGGCGTAAGGGCAGCCTCCAAGGCCGGCTACCGAAGCGTCAAACACGCTGACACCTGTTTCAAGGCAGGCGAGTATATTGGCAAGTGCCTGACCGTAAGTGTCATGAAAATGCAGGGCTAATTTATCCACGGGTACCACATTAGCAACGGCTTCGACCATTTTACGGGCTTGGTTTGGTGTGCCAACGCCAATGGTGTCGCCAAGGGATATTTCGTAGCAACCCATCTTATAAAGGATTTCAGATACTCTAGCGACTTCACTGACGTTAATATGACCTTCGTATGGGCAACCGAGTACACAAGACACATAACCGCGCACGGCAATATTGTGCTTTTTGGCAGTTTCAATCAGCGGAATAAAGCGCTCTATTGACTCATCAATGGAGCAATTAATATTTTTTTGGCTAAAGGTTTCTGATGCGGCACCAAAAATGGCCACTTCATCAGCGCCAGCAGCGAGTGCCAGTTCAAAGCCTTTTAAGTTAGGCGTTAATGCACTGTAAACCACGCCAAGGCGGCGATTAATTTGACGTTTAAGTTGCTGAAATACCGCATCGGAGTCGGCCATTTGTGGCACCCACTTAGGTGACACAAAGCTGCCAGCTTCAATACGCTTAATACCCGCATCGGCAAGTTGCTCAATCAGTGTCAGCTTGTCTGCCGTTGTTACCGGCGCTTCATTTTGCAAACCATCACGGGCGCCGACTTCAAAAACGCTCACTTTAGAGGGCAGCATTTATGCTTCCTCGACGCTGGTTTCATTCACTAATGGCTCAACATTTAACAGTTGGGCACCATCGCTGACAAGCTCGCCGCTTTGGAAGTAAAATTCACTGACTATGCCATCAAACGGCGCTTCAATGGTGTATTCCATTTTCATCGCTTCCATTACTAGCAAACCTTGGCCTGCTTTGACTTCATCGCCCACTGCCACTAAATGGGTCACCACGGTGCCATTCATTGGCGCTTTAAGTTTATCTGCATGGTTAACCACGTCCTCAATCACTTGTGCCAAGATGGCTTTAAAGTGGTAACTGCCTGACGGTAAGAACAGGGTGAAGTCATCACCTTGATGGCTTACTGGGATTTTACTTTTATGGCCGTTAATTTCTGCTAAGAGTAAATCGGCTTTGAGTTCACCCGCTAACGTCAGTACTTGGTCGTGTAAACACAGTTGATATTGCTCGCCAACGGCGGTGAGTAACAAATCATGTTGCTGAACATCGGCTGCGGCATCGGTTAATAACGACACCCGATGTACGCTGGAGCTGTTTAATCTAAAGCCGCTCACTAAGCCCCACGGTGAGTATGGGTCAGCGCTATTAATTGCCAATGCTTTAGCCGCATGCTTACGTGACAGTACTTGAAAAAGCCCTGCTAGGGCTAATGCGGTATCGGCTTCAATGGCCGCATCACCAATTAAGGTGTCGCCATAACGTTCAATAAAGTCAGTACAGAAGTCTGCAGCAGCAAAGGCTGGGTGTTCAGCTATGTTGGCTAAAAACTCGATGTTATGTTTAAGGCCACTTATTTGGTATGACTCAAGCGCATGTACTAAGCGTTGCAGTGCGCTTGGTCGCGACTCATCCCACACAATCAATTTGGCGATCATTGGGTCATAAAAGTTACTGATGACATCGTTTTCACGAATGCCCGAGTCGATACGCACATGGCGATTTTGCTCAGGTTCACGCAAAAAGTTGAGCTTACCGCTGGCGGGTAAAAATTCGTTTTGGGGATCTTCAGCGTAAATACGCACTTCAAATGAATGACCATGAATACGCACTTCATCTTGGCGAAGCGGTAATTCATTGCCACTGGCCACAAGAAGCTGCCATTTGACAAGATCTTGGCCGGTGACCATTTCGGTGACGGGGTGTTCGACCTGTAAACGGGTATTCATTTCCATAAAGTAAAAGCTGTTGTCGGTATCAAGTAAAAACTCAACCGTACCGGCACCGACGTAATCAATCGCCTTAGCGGCGGCAACCGCGGCATTACCCATTTGGGCGCGTAACTCATCTGATAACCCCGGTGCAGGCGCCTCTTCAACCACTTTTTGATGGCGACGTTGGATGGAGCAGTCTCGATCGGATAAGTAAATGGCATTACCTTGACTGTCGGCAAACACTTGTACTTCAACATGGCGAGGTTGACGTAAGTAGCGTTCCATCAAGAGTTTATCGTTACCAAATGACGAGCTGGCTTCACGGCGTGCGGAGTTAATCGCTGCAAGGATTTCGCCGTCGTTTTCGACGATGCGCATACCTTTTCCGCCGCCACCATAAGCCGCTTTAATTAATAGCGGAAAGCCAACGGCTTTAGCTTCGGCAATCAAGGTAGCGTCAGTTTGATCTTCACCATGATAACCCGGCACTAGCGGTACATTGGCCTTAGACATGATTTCTTTAGCGGCACTTTTACTGCCCATAGCATCAATCGCGTCACTACCTGGACCAACAAAGGCGATGCCATTTTGTTCACATTTGCGGGCGAAATCGGCATTTTCAGACAGAAAACCATAACCAGGATGGATGGCTTCTGCGCCTGACTTTTTTGCAATCTCGATAATTAAATCGGCTTTTAAATACGAGTCAGCAGGGGCACTACCACCTAAGTAAAACGACTCATCTGCCATGGCCACATGACGGGCGTCTTTGTCGGCGTCAGAATACAAAGCAATGGTGCGTACCCCCATGGTTTGGGCCGTTTTAATAATACGACAAGCAATTTCACCACGGTTTGCGATCAGTAATTTGGTAAACATTATTGGGCTCCTTGTGGATCAGATTTGGCGGTTTGCCATGCTGGGGGTCTTTTTTCAAAAAAGGCATTAAGACCTTCTTGACCTTCATCTGATACTCGAATTCGAGCAATCTGCTCGCTGGTGAAATTGAGCGTAGCGTCGTCGATCACGCCATCTTCTAATCGTGATACTAAGGTTTTTACCCATGCCATGCCTTGTGGACTGTTGGCATTAAACGCGGCAATAAATGGCGCAGCAGCGGCGTCTAAATCATCATTGATCTCGTGGACCACTTGATGGGTTAAGGCTACATCGGCACTAAAACGTTCTGCGGTCAGCATAAAGCGACGAGATTGGCGGTTACCCATGGCGCGCAACACATACGGACTTATTACTGCGGGAATAAGACCGAGTTTCACTTCGCTTAAACAGAAGCTAGCGCGAGCAGTGGCAATGGCAATGTCGCAGCAACAAATCAGCCCTAATGCACCACCAAAGGCGGCACCTTGAACGAGGGCGATGGTTGGTTTGGGAAACTTGTCCAGTACATGCATCAGCTTGGCAAGCTCATGGGCGTCAGCAAGGTTTTGGCCAACGTCCATTTTTGCTTGTTTACGCATCCAGTTTAGGTCTGCACCTGCACTGAAGTTTTTGCCATTGGCACGTAAAATGAGCATATTGCATTGACTGTCACTGGCAAAGGTTTCGATGGCGTTGATCATTTCGCTGATCATCACTTCATCAAAAGCATTGTGAACTTCGGCCCGGTTTAAGGTGAGCTGTGCAACGCCTTGCGCTACACCACATTCAATGTGTTTATATTGGTTTGATAACATTGTACTTACTCCTAGTTAGTTGAATTAACCGCATGAGTTACATGCGAAACACCCCAAAACGGGTGTCTTCAATAGGAGCATTTAACGCTGCCGATAACGCTAATCCGACAACGTCACGAGTTTGTGCTGGGTCAATAATGCCATCATCCCAAAGACGGGCGCTGGCATGATACGGATGACCTTCTTTTTCGTATTGTTCAACAATGGGTTTACGGAAAGCTTGTTCATCTTCTGCAGACCATTCAACCCCTTTACGGGCTAAACCGTCACGGCGCACGGTGGCTAATACACCCGCAGCTTGTTCGCCGCCCATCACTGAAATACGGGCGTTAGGCCACATCCACATCATGGTGGGTTCAAATGCGCGGCCGCACATGCCGTAGTTACCGGCGCCATAACTGCCACCGATAATTACAGTAAATTTAGGTACATTGGCACAAGATACCGCAGTGACCATTTTGGCGCCGTGCTTGGCAATGCCTTCATGTTCGTACTTTTTACCCACCATAAAACCGGTGATATTTTGTAAGAACAATAAGGGGATTTTACGTTGGCAACACAGTTCAATGAAGTGAGCGCCTTTTTGCGCCGACTCGGAAAAAAGAATGCCGTTATTAGCCACAATTCCGACCGGATAACCATGGATGCGAGCAAACCCGCACACTAAGGTTGCGCCGTAGTTGGCTTTAAATTCGTCAAAGTCAGAATCGTCAACCACACGGGCAATCACTTCTTTTACATCGAACGGCTTTTTAAGGTCGGTACCGACAATGCCATACAATTCATGGATATCAAATTGTGGCGGCTTAGCTGGACTTAATAAGCTTTTGATGTGTTTTTGGTGATTCAAACGCAGTATAGCTCGGCGAGCAAGCTCGAGTGCGTGGTCGTCATTTTGCGCCAAGTGATCCGCAACACCAGATATTTTAGTGTGAACATCTGCGCCGCCGAGCTCTTCTGCACTGACTTCTTCTCCGGTTGCCGCTTTCACTAGTGGCGGCCCTGCTAAAAAGATGGTGCCCTGATCTTTAACAATAATAGATTCATCTGCCATCGCTGGCACATAGGCGCCGCCCGCGGTACATAAACCCATTACCACCGCAATTTGCGGAATACCTTTAGCTGACATTTGTGCTTGGTTATAGAAAATTCGGCCGAAATGATCCCGGTCAGGAAACACTTCATCTTGGCGGGGTAAATTGGCGCCCCCAGAATCAACTAGGTAAATACACGGTAAGTGACAGCGACTGGCAATGTCTTGGGCCCGTAAATGCTTTTTCACGGTGATAGGATAATAAGTACCGCCTTTTACTGTGGCATCGTTGGCGATGATCATGCATTCAACACCACTGACACGGCCGATACCAGCGATAACGCCGGCTGCAGGCACTTCTTCGTCATAGACTTCGTAGGCGGCAAATTGCGATAACTCTAAGAAGGGTGACCCGGGATCGAGTAGCTTTTCAACGCGTTGACGAGGCAATAATTTACCTCGCGACAAGTGACGTTCAAGGGCAACAGGGCCACCGCCTTGTTCGATTTTTGCCAGCTTTTGTTGGAGATCGTTGACTAATAACGCCATGCTGTCTGACTTGGTTTTAAATTCGTCACTGCGAGGATTGATGCGGCTGCTCAGTTGCGTCATTTCTATGTCCTTAATGAAGCAAAAAAAAGGGGCTTGATAAGGGCGACATGACACGTTGAATATGTCGCCCTACAGAGGGGGCAAATGTTGCTTACTTTGACTCGTTAAATAATTCGCGGCCAATTAACATGCGGCGGATTTCTGAGGTGCCCGCGCCAATTTCGTAAAGCTTGGCATCACGCAGTAAACGACCAGTGGCATACTCGTTAACATAACCATTGCCGCCAAGAAGTTGAATCGCATCTAAGGCCATTTTAGTCGCAAGCTCTGCGCTGTATAAAATGGCACCTGCTGCATCTTTACGAGTCGCTTCACCACGGTCACAAGACTTGGCCACGCTGTAAACATAAGCCTTTGCGGCATTCATGCCAGTGTACATATCGGCTAACTTACCTTGCACTAATTGGAATTGACCAATCGATTTGCCAAATTGTTCACGCTCATGAATGTAAGGTATGACGATGTCCATACACGCTGACATAATGCCTAATGGGCCGCCAGATAACACAACTCGTTCGTAATCAAGGCCACTCATTAACACTTTAATGCCGTTATTGAGGCCGCCTAAGATGTTTTCTTCTGGTACCTCACAGTCTTCAAACACCAATTCACAGGTGTTTGAACCGCGCATACCCAGCTTGTCGAGTTTTTGTGCCTGACTGAAACCTTTAGAATCGCGTTCAACAATAAACGCGGTAATGCCATGTGCACCCTTGTCTACATCTGTTTTAGCATAAATAACATAGGTGTGAGCGTCTGGGCCGTTAGTTATCCACATTTTGTTGCCATTCAGAATATAACGATCGCCTTCTTTACGGGCATGTAGCTTCATTGACACCACATCTGAACCGGCATTAGGTTCGCTCATGGCTAAGGCGCCAATATGCTCTCCACTGATCAGTTTAGGCAAATATTTTGTTTTTTGAGTGTCATTTCCATTACGGTTAATTTGGTTAACACACAAGTTTGAGTGAGCACCATAACTTAGGCCTATGGATGCCGATGCGCGTGAAATTTCTTCCATCGCAACGACATGGGCAAGATAGCCCATGTTGGCGCCACCATATTGCTCATCAACGGTTACGCCTAATAGCCCCATATCGCCAAGCACTGGCCATAATTGATTAGGGAAGGCGTTGTCGATATCGACTTGGGCGGCCATTGGGGCAATCTCGTTAGCGGCAAAACCACGAACGGCATCACGTAACATGTCTACGTCTTCACCTAAACCAAAGTTTAGGCTGGTATATAAGTCGCTCATATGCATGTGTCCTGTTGAATTTATTATTATCTGGCAAAACATTATCTACCAACGCTTATATGCGTTTTTGGCAGTGGAGTATTACGTTAGACTTAATTGAGTAAGCCTTTTATTATTATCAGTATTATGTCGCTAGTTGGCTTACTTGCTCTTTTTGAGGCTATTGTCTTCTAACGCGACTCGGCATTGCTGCTCGGCCGAATTCAGCTCCATTAGCACCACTTTAATGTCGTCCATTTGCTGCTGTAGAGCCGATTTTTTTTCATTAACTAAGTCAAGCATGGTGTTGAGCTGCGTTGAACTACTTTTATCTGCATCGTAAAGTTCAAATAGACGACGCGTTTCTGCTAACGAAAAACCGAGGCGTTTGCCGCGTAAAATGAGTTTTAACCGCACTCGGTCTTTCAGACTGTATATACGGGTTTGTCCGCGCCGCTTAGGTTTAATCAAACCTTGGTCTTCGTAAAAACGAATACTGCGGGTGGTGATATCAAATTCTTTTGATAAGTCACTGATTGAATACGTTGATTGAGGGCTATGGGTTGTGCTCATCATGTCACCAAAAGTGTTTCTTTTGATGCAAGATATATGAAGTTTACGTAAAGGTAAAGTTTGCATGGCTTTTTTCGATATAATACCGACAGTTAAAGTGTTATTTTTGCTTTCCACTCTATCGGTTGTTGTACTCTAACTAATTGTTATATTGTGTTTTATTTTAATAACTTGAACGTTCAACCTTAAGCTAAACACTTGGATGGATCTAACGGTTTTCTTATTGATTATCGTGGCTATTATCCTTTTGTCTAATAGGGCAATTTAATGAATTCTGCTCATAATCATTGTAATACAAGTTGATTAACGGAGAGCGATATGGCTGATTTAGGACTATCAATGCACGCACAATCGATAGCCGAGCCCGAAGTATTCTGGCTACAAGCCGCCGAAGCCATCAGTTGGGACCTTACTCCTAAAACAGTATTAGACGCCAGTCAAAAACCTTTTTATCGCTGGTTTGCCGATGGCAAGATGAATACCTGTTTTAATGCGGTAGACCGTCATGTGTTAGCTGGCCGAGGCGAACAAACAGCGATCCATTATATTAGCCCAGTGACACAGCATGAATATTCCGTTAGTTATCAATCGGTACTAGCGCAGGTTAAAAGACTGGCGGGCTTAATGGTCTCGCTGGGTGTAAAGAAAGGTGACCGTGTGGTGATTTACATGCCCATGGTGCCTGAAACGGCCTATGCCATGTTGGCGTGCGCGCGTATTGGCGCGATTCATTCTGTGGTCTTTGGTGGTTTTGCGGCCAATGAGTTGTCTACGCGGATTAATGATGCCAAGCCAAAATTGATTTTGTCTGCTTCATGCGGTATCGAACCTTCAGGTGTGGTGCCTTACAAACCGCTACTAGATGATGCTTTAGCTCAAGCTAGCCACCAAGTCGATCACTGTGTTATTTTAAATCGTACTGAATACAAGGCTGAATTACTCTCGCCCCGCGATCTTGATTGGTATAATGCGCTGGTGGATGCGCCTGATGCTGATTGTGTATCGCTGGATGCAACTGACCCATTGTATGTGCTGTATACCTCAGGCACGACAGGACAACCGAAAGGGGTGGTGCGTGATAATGGCGGTCATGCAGTTGCATTGGCGTGGTCGATGAAACACATTTACGACACCGGTGTAGGTGATGTGTTTTGGGCTGCATCGGATGTTGGCTGGGTGGTAGGGCATTCATATATTGTTTATGGACCGCTATTGGTTGGTGCAACCACCGTTATGTATGAAGGTAAGCCCATTGGTACTCCTGATGCTGGCGCCTTTTGGCGGATTATCGAACAAAAGCAAGTTCGCAGCTTTTTTACTGCGCCGACTGCCATTAGAGCCATTAAACGCGAAGACCCTGAAGGCGACTTCATTAAGAAATTTGATTTAAGCTGCCTCAAGCAAATGTATTTAGCGGGTGAGCGCTGTGATCCAGACACCTTAAATTGGAGTCAGCATCATTTAGGTAAACCTGTGATTGATCATTGGTGGCAAACTGAAACAGGTTGGCCAGTAGCGGCAAACTTGATGGGAACCGATCCGATAGAAATTAAACCGGGATCGCCAGCGCGTGCCGTGCCGGGTTATCAAGTGGAGATCCTCGATGCGATGGGGCAACAAGTGGCACCCAATGAAAGCGGCAATGTGGTGATAAAGCAGCCATTACCTCCTGGCACATTAACGACCTTGTGGCAAAACGATAAACGTTATATTGACAGTTACTTATCTATGTATCCTGGATATTACTTAACCGGTGATGCTGGCTACATAGATGAAGATGGCTATTTGTACATTATGAGTCGCATCGACGACATTATTAATGTCGCAGGACATCGTTTATCAACAGGCCGATTTGAAGAAGTACTTTGTCAACATGATGCGGTTGCTGAGGCGGCGGTGATTGGTGTGCAAGATAAACTAAAAGGCCAAGTGCCTCTTGGGTTGGTGGTGCTTAAAAACGGCGTTACCTTGTCAGATGAAGCATTGTATAAAGAGTTGCTTGCACTGGTACGCCATGAAATAGGCCCCGTGGCTTCTTTTAGGCTAGTGAGTGCAGTACAAAAATTACCTAAAACCCGTTCAGGAAAAATATTGCGAGCCACAATGCGTAAAATTGCTGACAATCAAGATTACACCATGCCGGCCACCATTGAAGATCCACAAACCTTAGACATAGTACGTAATGCGCTCACTAAAATGGGTTATGCCAATGCGTTAACGACTGAGTTGACTAAATCTTAGTTCAGAGCTTTCTGTGGTACTCATCCCTTGTAATGAGACCATTACTCAGGCACAGCGGTGTTAGTCGACCTGCTAGTATACTTTTTAGTCATTTTATTTTAGCTTCAGTAGCGCGTCGACATTGTATTCGACTAATAAAAAATCAGAAACGCCAATGGTGTTTCTGATTTTTCCTATTGTAGCAATCTGTTAATTAAATTGAGCATACATTGTAAAAAACAGCGTTTCCGCATTTTGTTACTGGTAATTTAGTTACAAGAATCGCTATAATTGCCAACCAAATGGATTCGCACTACGCGATTAATCTCTGTGACCTGTGGGAACTACACTAATGAATAACCACATCCAACAATCACACGTCGGCGTTATCGGCCTTGGTGTTATGGGCAAGAACCTCGCATTAAACATTGCTGACAACGGCTACCATGTTGCAGTTTTCGATTTAGATACTCCAAAAGTCAACGCAGCTGTGGCTCAAGAAGAAAATGAGCGTAAAGCGGGTACGGCACCGCGCATGCAAGCTTGTAATAATCTTACAGAAATGCTTGCTAATTTAGTTGAGCCTCGAGTCATTGTATTATCTGTGCCTGCAGGAGCGCCTGTTGACGGAGTCTGTAAATCGTTAATCGAAGCTGGTATTGAAGCCAATGATATCGTTATTGATACGGGTAATAGTCTTTGGACTGACACAGTAGAGCGAGAGTCTCGCTATAAAGAACAGTTTATCTTTTTCAGTTCGGCTGTTTCAGGTGGTGAGGTTGGCGCGCGTTTTGGCCCTTCATTAATGCCCAGTGGCGATGAAAAAGCATGGCGTTATGTTGAACCTATTTGGAAAGCGATTGCCGCTAAAGTTGATTCAACCACTGGTTTACCTATAGAACGTTTTGAGCCGGGTAATCCGGTCACCGAAGGTGAGCCTTGTACTGCGTATATAGGTCCTGCAGGTTCTGGTCATTACGTTAAAATGGTTCATAACGGCATTGAATATGCGGATATGCAGCTTATTTGCGAAGCTTATCAATTGCTTAGTGATGGTTTAGGCATGTCAGCTCATGATGTCGGTGACATTTTCAATGGCTGGAATAAAGGTATTCTTAACAGTTACCTTATGGGCATTAGCGCTGAAGTCTTGCAACAAGCCGATCCGCTAACGGGTAAGCCATTAGTTGAAATGATCCTTGATAAAGCAGGTCAAAAAGGCACTGGTTTATGGACGGCAGTGAGCAGCTTGCAAATTGGTTGTCCGGCGCCAACGATTGCAGAAGCGGTATATGCTCGTGCTGTCAGTACTCAAAAAAACTTGCGTATGCAGCTAAGCACAACGCTAGCGGGTCCAGCTCCCGTTAGTTTTAGTGGTGCAGAGAAAACGGAATTTATTGCCAATCTTGAAGATGCTTTATATTGCGCTAAAGTCTGTTGTTATGCTCAAGGATTTGAGCTCATGGCGATGACAGCAAAAGAGCAAAATTGGGCTTTAGATTTTGCTGAAATAGCTAAAATATGGCGTGCAGGCTGTATTATTCGCGCGACGTTTTTGCAATCAATTACTAAGGCTTATCAAGAAGATGTAAGCCTTACAAACTTATTGATGGCCGATACCTTTAGTCAAACCTTGTCACAGAAGCAGCTTAACTGGCGTAAAACCGTTGCGGCCGCTGTTATGCAAGGCATTCCAGCACCATGTATTAGTTCGGCGATTGCATATTATGACAGTTACCGCAGTGAAACGTTACCAGCGAACTTACTACAAGGCCAACGTGATTTTTTCGGCTCGCACACTTTTGAACGTACTGATAAGCCAGCGGGTGAGAAATACCATTTAGATTGGAGTGCGAAGCAGCGTACTTTATCTAAAGTGTAATGACCTTCACACTTTAAAAAGGCGCCTGATTTTACAATGAGGCGCCTTTTTAATTATTCAGGACGTTAAGTGATAGATGACATTTAACAAATAGGACATTCAGGTTAGTGAAAAGTACAATCCAACGCTAAACAGCACGCTGAAAATCATAGTTAATTTAGCGGTTTGTCCCAATATCGGATTCAATGCTTCACCAGAATTCTCGTGAAATTCGCGGCTGAGATTACGCGCAATGATTAACGAGGCTCCCGATAACAATACCGGTAATCCATCCAATGAACCTAATAAAAATCCCGCGATAATGATACCAAAAGGTAAGTAGACAAAACTTTGATATAGCACTTTAGCCTGTGCTTCTCCTATTCTCACCGCAAGGGTGTTTTTACCTGCTTTGGTGTCGGTTGAAATATCTCTAGTGTTATTGACCAGCATGATGGCAGCATTAAAAAAGCCAATGGCACAACCGAGTAACCATGCTGTTATGGTGGTAGTTCCTGCTTGTAAATAGTAACTGCCAACAACGGCCACTAAACCAAAAAAAACAAATGCTGCTATTTCGCCTAATCCATGTGAGGCAAGTGGATAGGGACCGCCGCTATAACATAACGCGCCTAAAATAGAGGCTGCAGCAAGAATGGCAATAGGCCATCCTCCGTGAAGTATTAATAATGAACCGACTAATAATGATGTGATCAAGCAGCCTATCATGGCATTTCGAACTGATGAGGGCGCTAGGATACCACTTTGAGTCACTCTTACAGGTCCGATACGCTCTTCGGTGTCAATGCCATTTTTAAAGTCAAAGTAGTCATTAGCGAGATTAACTGAAATTTGTAATAATACGGCACATAGCATTGAGGTAAACGCGATGAGTAAGCTAAAGTGTTCGAGTCCAATTGCCAGCATGTTTCCGATTAATAATGGACCAATTGCCGCAGGGAGCGTTCGAGGACGAATAGCAATAAACCATGATTGCATTGAGCTAGGTTGCATAATATTGTGAAACGCAGTGTTGATTAGTCATGTTAATAGCATACCAAAAATTCAATTACGGTGCAGATATGAATCTTTGCGTTGCATCACTCTTTTGCGATTTGTCATAAGATAGCTGAAATACAACAATTACCATAGAATAAGCTAGAAAACATAAGCTTAACTAAGGTAACCTTAACGTTAATCCATGTCGTAAAGAAGGTGTTATGAGTCAGGTATTAAACGATTTATTGTCATTGTTGTCACTTGAGCAAATTGAATTAGGCTTGTTTCGTGGTCAGAGTCAAGATTTAGGCTTCGGGCATGTGTTTGGGGGCCAAGTGATGGGACAAGCGTTAAGTGCTGCAAAACAAACGGTTAGCGAAGATCGCCATGCACATTCTTTGCATTCATACTTTTTGCGTGCCGGTGATGAAAAGTTACCGATAATTTATGATGTTGAAAATATGCGTGATGGAGGCAGTTTTAGTGCGCGTAGTGTGAAGGCTATTCAGAAAGGTCGACCCATTTTTTACATGATATGTTCGTTCCAAACAGTCGAAGAAGGCTTTGAACATCAAGATCTCATGCCTGATGTGCCAGGACCTGAAGGTTTATTGAATCAGCAAGAACTCGCGATGACCATGCGTGATAAAGTACCTGCGAAAATGCTCGAAAAATTTATGGCAGATTCTCCGATTGAAATGCGTTTAGTTCACCCCGTTCATCCTATTGCGCCAAGTGCCACAGAGCCTAAACGGTATGTATGGTTGCGTGCCAATGGAAAAATCCCATCAGACCACAGCATTCAAGAATATTTATTAGCTTATGCATCGGATTTTAATTTTTTAATGACGGCAACTCAACCGCACGGTGTGTCATTTTTAACCCCAGGTATGCGTATGGCCACCATTGATCATGCTATGTGGTTTCATCGTCCATTTAATATGGGAGAATGGCTCCTATACTGTATTGATAGCCCTAATGCTGGCGGTGGACGTGGATTTGTGAAAGGGCAGTTTTTTGATCAGCGAGGACGTCTTGTGGCTTCTGCCACACAGGAAGGTTTACTCAGAATGACCAAGTAGGACGCTAATATGATAATAATTAACAAAGGCATACAATTAGCGGTTGTCGCTTTGATTGCTATGATGTTACATGGATGTACGACAATCGAGCCTGAAAAACCCATTATTGTTAATGGTTATGCAGGATATGCAGAAAAAATTACCTTGCCAAAGGGTTGTAAAATCAATATTGCATTAATTGATTTCAATACCCCAGGGGCCATAATTGCTCAAAAAAACTTTGATATTGCCAGAGTGCCTGTTCCGTTTAAATTTAGCTTACCAGCAGGGCTAATTAGTCGTGGTGTCGATTATGGTGTGGTGGCGATGATCACTTACCAAGGTAATGCGATTTTTCAGACCTATGATAAGTTCCGTGTGATCAACAACGGTCAATTTACCACTCAAGTGTTAATGAAACGCGTTAAATAGCCGCTTCGTAACCTTGCTCACAAACTCTTATCCCCGCCATTGATTAATATACTCGGCGGGTAATAATCTTTTTCCTGCCCTATTTTGTTGTTTAGGTGGTCTATGACAGAGTTTACGCCAACGTTGCGCTCCCATGCTGAAACGCGCCTCATTTGGGCGTTGTGCTTAGCTTCTATGGTGATTTACATTAACTTGTACACATTGCAAGGTATGCTGCCGTCTATTGCGGAGCATTTTGATGTGTCGGGCGCACAAGCCACGTTAGTGTTGTCTGTGACTAGCTTTACCTTAGCTTTCTCGTTACTTTTCTATGCTTTGTTATCCGATAGAATTGGACGCTTAGCGCCCATTGTTATGAGTTTATGGTTGCTGGCAGCATCAAATATTTTATTGGTTTTTGCACAAAGCTTTGATGCTTTAGTGTGGGTTAGATTACTGCAAGGGATATTATTAGCAGCAGTGCCTGCTATTTCAATGGCCTATTTTAAAGAGCAGTTAGATCCAGTTTTTATGCTTAAAGCGGCTGCTGTGTACATAATGGCAAACAGCATTGGTGGCATTGCGGGTCGATTATTGGGGGGGTTAATGGCCCAATATTTATCGTGGCAATCTTCAATGGGATTAATTTTTATTGTGACATTCATGGGGGTTGCGTTTGTTACATACTTATTGCCACGTAGGGAGATTAAACCTTCTGTTATAAAGGAAAAAATTAATTGGCGCCGCAAAGCCAAACAAGATTTTAATGGTTTTATGTTCCATTTATCTGACACTCAAATGCGTTTGGCTTATATAATTGGCGGATTAGCATTTATGATGATGGTTAATCAGTTTAGCTTTATTCAGTTACATATTATGGCCGAACCTTATGGACTCAGTCGTTTTCAAGCCACATTAATCTTTCTATGCTACCTGAGTGGCACCTTTGCTGCTTGGCTGTCGGCTAAATGGATTGTACGATATGGGTCAATGCCGTTATTTAGAGTGGCATTATGCTTAATGGTTGCAGGCACATTATTAACCTTGGTGGATACCTTGACTGCGATTGTGGTCGGATTTTTGATTACCGCTTGCGGTTTTTTCTTAACTCATAGCTGCTGTAATTCGTTTGTGGCTATTCGTGCCACGAGTCACCGTGCTAAAGCGACGTCGTTGTATTTATGTTGCTATTATCTTGGTGCATCTTTAGGTGGGCCATATTTAATGTTGTTTTGGCATAAAGCTGAATGGAATGGCGTGGTAGTGGGCTCTATGAGTCTTTTGGTGTTGCTCCTAGTTACTATTTGGCGCTTAGGGAAACACCAAAAGCAAGTTATTGATGTTTCCGAAGTAGATTAACTCTCAATAAAGTCGTAAGCGCCATTTTTTGAGCGTCTACGACCATAGCCATATCACCAGACCGGTTAATAGTACCACTGGCAATTCAACGTCTTGTTGTTTCTGTTGTTGCAATAAACTCAAACCATCGAGTTGCGGCATATTAATATCATATATAGCAATGCCCAGCCAATTAGCGGTAAGTTAAAAATACTTTAACAACTTACTCACCGGGTAAACGCTGTTCTCTCAATTCTTCAAACTTAAGTGCTATTTGTTCTTTTGGCGTGCTTTCGGCCACGAGATGCGAAAAAGTAATTTCTATAGTGTCAGCAAAAACATTAAAACTCGCCGCGAAAACTGAAGCAATAGTTACTAGCTTAGCCATTGACTTTAGTGGCGGTGTAAAAGGTGATTGTTGATTTTTTTATGATAATTAGCTTCCTTTTTTTAGGGTTATATTTTCCTCAAGGAGCTGACTTGCTCTAGAACAAGTACGCCATAAATACTTATGAGGATAGATAATAAGAAGCAAGCATCTGGCCGTATGTTATTAATATGTAACTAATTGAGGTGTAATAGCTTTAATTTATATAGCTATGTGGGAAGTTATTTTGTGTGAGGATTGTCACGCAGCGAGAGATGGTCATGGTTGGAAAGTCATACGTTAGCGTTGATGGTGATGTTATAGGGTAGTGGTGGCTGAACAATATGAGTTTAAATGGATTAAATAAAGAGAATTATCAGGTAATAAAAAACCACCCGAAGGTGGTTTTTTATTAATGTCATATACTGAATATGCATTAGTTACCAAATATTTGGTGGAGCTACACGGGATCGAACCGTGGACCTCTTCACTGCCAGCGAAGCGCTCTCCCAGCTGAGCTATAGCCCCAAATTCTAGCTAATATAACTAAAATTTGAATATGGTATCCCATAGGGGATTCGAACCCCTGTTACCGCCGTGAAAGGGCGGTGTCCTAGGCCTCTAGACGAATGG
>NZ_JBEOPI010000039.1:0-42234 GCF_040309905.1 Shewanella sp. CAL98-MNA-CIBAN-0140 | reverse complement strand
TTGAGCTCTCATTGACCGCCCCCTCTATTTAATTATTGGATGATTTTAAGGGGTGACAACAATCCTGACACAGGGGGATACACTCAATTTGTTCATAAAACGTTCGCGATCTCGCCCTGGTTGATTTTAGTCTCATTAGTTCAGTGTTAACTTGTAACGTCTTTCATTATTAAGCTATTTTTTCAATAATTCGCTGTCGCTTAAATCCGCTTAAAATCTTTGTCTATCATGTTACTCAGCAGTATTTGTCCTGCTTGGTTAACTCTAAACTCGCCATATCTAGCCTCTTCAAACTCTTCAGCTCGACCTTCTTGGAAGAAAAAAGCGTTGCTGGCCAGTTTGACCCTGCCGTCACGAACACGGTATTGGATCAGTCGCTGTGCTGGTGTTAACGCTGCGCCGTGGTAGATGCCATCGAACTGAGCGATGCGGTTATTGTCGAGTGTGACAATGATAAATTGGGGTCAGGGTAAGCTTTATGCTATCGGCCTAAACGGCCGGTTCATGCCGTTGGCTGAGCTGTGTTAGTGGAACTGTGTTAGTGGAACTGTGTTGGTGTAAGGCGTGGCGATGCAATGACAGGTAAATTGACAGGTAAATTGAAGATAAATTGGGTCAGGGTAAGCTTTATGCTTAAACGGCCGGATCATCCAGTTGACTGAGCTGTGATGGCGTAAGACGTGGCGATGCAATGGGGTTGCTATCAATGGGGTCGCGATAAAATGTCTCGCTATTGTGTCGCTATTGTCCAAAGAAGTGGGGCTCGTCACTCACATTTATGACTGCCGCTATTGAGCATCAGGCCAGTATTGCCTACAATGGCGCACGCTTTATTCACTGCAGACCAGACCATGAACGACACTACATCGAAACCAGCTTTACCGGATCGCCTTTCTTCAAATCCACGTAGCCCACATCATGTGGCAGCGATTTTTGAGCACGAGATTGGTATTTTGTTCAACGGCAAAGAGCGTGCTGATGTCGAGGAATATTGTATCAGTGAAGGCTGGCTAAAAGTCGCGGCGCATAAAGCGTTGGATCGTCGTGGGCAACCACTTATGACAACGGTTAAAGGCAAGGTTGAAGCATTTTATAAGTAGGAGGAGAGTCACATTCTCTTACCGTTAAAAATGAAAGGCTAGCCGTCAGGGCTGGCCTTTACTCTTTGGGCGCCAAAAATCACTGGGCTCAGAGTCAAGGTCATTCTATTGTTTGCTATTGTTTTAGCTTGTTTTTATACTGCTTTGGTTTATCCCTACTTAATATTCTTCCCGTAAACAAACCCTGCCAACTGTCGTGCTCATTTAAATACAATATGACTTTCATTCATGTTGAATAGCTGTAAGATCCGCGCCTTATTTTCCCGTCTTAATAGTGGTTGTTTGTGTTTTTATGATGATTGATCTGGCTTTGCTTCCTTTATATTTAACCACTGTGGTCGCGTTATTGTTAATTCCTGGACCTGACATGCTGTTGATTGCTAGTTCTAGTTTGAGCTATGGCCGCAAAGTGGGGGTTTATGCCAGCTTTGGTAATGCCACCTCAGGACTTATTTTAACCTTACTTGCTGCAATGGGCGTGTCTGCATTAGTGGCAATGAATCCAATGGCGTTAGAGCTATTACGGGTATTGGGCGGCGCTTATTTACTTAAAATGGGCTGGGATTGCATGCGCAGTAGCGCGAGCGATGCGCCGGAAATTAAGTCGCAGAATAACATCGCTAAATTACTCTATCGCCGCGCGGTGATGAGCAATCTACTAAACCCTAAAGCGTTGATATTTTTTGTGTTATTTTTGCCGCAGTTTGTTTCTACTCAGATCAGTGCCAGTTCAGGTGAACAAATGCTGGCATTAGGCCTGCTGCTTAATGTTATTGGGTTGTCGTTCAATTTGTTGCTGGTGGCTCTAGTGGGAAGTTTGGGTCAACCATTGCTGAAAAACGAAAAATTCCGCACATATCAAAATAAGTTTATGGGGATGATATTTTTTGCTTTGGCGATCTGGTTACTGGCGTCGCAAGTGCAGAGTATCGGTTAACTGTGTTTTCAGATGGTTACGTACCATTTGAAAATAAGTGCGACCAGTCAATAAGTGAGGCTAGAGCACTTTTTTGAGCTCTTATTTAAAAGCTGGATTACGCTGTGGGTGCATTAAGCTGTCGACATACAAATTAGGGATGATGACAGCTTAATAAACCAACCTGCTTATGCCGATCTCAGGTTAATGTGTAAAGTCTTTAAAAATAACTGACATCAGCCACCAACATTACAAACAGCTCCTTTCAACGCGTATATTTCGCTGATTGCATCGATTGATCCCGTTCTTAATCGAACATCATTTTCAGACTTTCTCTTACCAAGCTTTACTCGCCGAGGTGGCCATTTGTTGATGTAAAAAGACAATATCGACTATGGCGATGAGATATTGATCAAAAAGTTAATTTAGCGCCCCAACGTGTCCTAGCAAAATATATTTCACTAGCCAATTGAAGGCGCTTTTTTGCTTAAAATCCGTTTTGGTCGAAGGTTATTCGGTCTAACGCAATATAGTAAAGGAAAGTGCTTTTCCCCACTGGGAGTACTTCATCGTCGTCTGGATTAATCGCCAGCGTTTTGCCAAGCTTATCATTGGCTACCCCAATGAAAATCGCGTTGTGATTACCTTTGATGAAGGCCGCGACATCGGCCACAGTGCGCGGCTTTGACAATACCACTTCTTGTGCATGCATTGTTTGGCCAGAATTGGTTAGCAAGCTTTGGAACGCCAGGTCTGAGCCGCTATCTTGAAGTGACCGCACCAGCTTTTCATTTTTGTTGGAGCTGAGCACCTCGATAGGTTTATTTAGCTGTCGCAGGGCTTGTGCTTGGTCTTCGTTATCGATAAAAGTAGCGATAAAACTGTTTTCACTCACCTTGGTTGAATAGTGAACCGCCAAGCTGAAGTTGCGGTCATCATTCTCTAAGTCGATAGCAATTTTGTCGGCGCTACTAATGCAGACTTTGTTAAGTACGTCTTGATCATGCAAATTGTCGACTGACAAGTATTTGATTTTTTCGTTATCAGGGAACGGGTGAGCAAAGTCGCCATTGGTAAGCAATACAATGGTTCTGTCGGGTCGGTTATGATCATCAAGGATAAGTTGGATGAGCTTTCTCGACTTCTCAGCAGTGCTACAAATCAGAATAATGTGACCTTGCAGTGCGGTGATATTTGATTTTCCCGTCATGTGTAAATTCCAACCGTTAAAGATAAATTTGCCCATTTTGCCGATCAGTATACTGAACAACACAAAATTAACGGGTAAGTAGTAAAATGTTAAAAGCATTTTGCCAGCAAGTGTTTCGGGGTAAATGTCGCCATACCCAAGCGAACTTGCGGTAACTACGCTCCAGTAAATGAAGTTAAGTGGAGATGAGACGATGTTGCTTTCACCCGCAAGTGAGAAGCCGAAATAACCAAGCACTCCGCAAGCCAACAGCAAGATAAATAACGAGCTGTTACGTGTTCGGGTGATCTCAAGTCCAAATCGCCGGATAAAATTAAAGATGAGCATGAACCACTCCCTTATGTGCAGTTTGTCGATGACGCGAGTAAAAAAAGCTGTATCGATACCGTTTTTTTCGGCCCAGACGCTCAGAGATATCGCAATAGTCGGAGTCATTATCCAGACACCAAGAACATGAATATACGGCATTTGGGCTTATGGGGTAACCGCTGACACGAAATACAAGACAGGCATATGAAACAAGTAAAGCCCGAAGGTGTACATTGATATGTTTCTAGTGCATTTTTTAGCACCCAGATTAAACACGTTATGTGTGTTCGCAAGGCTGTGAATGCTAATAATTGGCATAGCCGCGAAAAACATCAACATGTAGTCGCAAAGAATCTGCTTGGTGGGGAATAACTGACAAATGATAAGGTCGTGACCCATTATCTTTGCTGCAGTTAGGTTTATAGTGTCCTGAACGCACAGAATCGTGAAAAACCCAAACCCAAACCCAAACCCAAACCCAAACCCAAACCCAAAAAATGAGCGTGACTAAAGCAGCAAACTTAGCGAGCAAAGAGGGGTGGGATAAAGTAATCAACATTATCCCGTTGTGAACATCATCAAGAGACAAGCCAACGACAAAGCCTATTGAACACTCTGTAGACTTTAGAGGTCGAATTTTATCAACATAGTAGTGGCGCTATCTTTAATAACGCTCTAAAGAGGATAAAAAACCCGAGCTGGATCCGACATTGGCACAAACGGACACTGAGTCATGTCCATATCCTAGTTAATGGCGGTGATAGATAAAGCTAGTTAACTCTTTATTTACTTAATGGCGGCGATCTCTTTTTCAACCGCAGCGACTACGGCTTGAGGGTCGCTAAGATATTGTGAGTGATCGATAAAGATGGCGTTATCATTAACTGTCATTACCATTACGGGGAAGCCCGTGGTGCCGATGATTTGTTGGATTTCTTCTATATCTTCTAGTACGTATTCTGCATCCGTACTGAGCTCATCTTTAAACACTTTATTTGATGGTGACAGTTTAAACTTCTCTACGATGTCAGTGAAGTCGTGTTTATTATCCAGCGGATTGCCTTCAATGAAGTGTGCTCTTTGTATCGCATTGAGCACGGGCAATTGCTTGTCAGCTTGCTTACTCTGCACCCATCCCATCAAGTTTGCGGTCTTGATTGAGTTTTTAGGACTGTTTACATAGCGAAGATGATCTCTACCAAATTTAAGCCCACTAATTTTTGCCGCGGCTTGCATCTGCTCTTCGCCAGCACTGTCTTTGCCGATGTAATGCGCGCTATGTAGCAAGTGTACATTCATGTCTGGATAGGCTTGTTGCAATGCGTTGACCAAAGGTGTGGCTGCGTAGCTCCAAGGGCAATGTGAGTCGTAGATAAAATAAAGCTCAGTAGTCATTAAGTTAATTCTTGTTTGCGATCAGATAAGCTGATCCTAAATAGTTTGTTGGCATTATACAATCATTGAATCTGCGGGGTTTCGTCAGGGGTTGAATCAATCTCGCTCTTGGCTAGCAGCGCTTGCGGATCGGGGGCGCGCATTCGCTGCCACCATGCACTGTCGGCGACAATTTGCCCTTGCTGATCGATAGCGGGGTAGGGGATTTGTTTACGGCGACAGGCATTGGCGTAGATGGGATGACCTTGTTCAAACAGCATAGTTTGGCAGTAAACGTGATCAAGTTTACGAGTGCCGTACATATTGGCCTGTTCGCGTTGGCGCTGGGCTTCATACATTACTAATGCGGCAGCCACTGACACATTGAGTGATTGCACCATGCCTCTCATGGGGATGATGATGTGTTGGTCGGCCGCTTCAATCGCTTCTGCGCTGACGCCATCACGCTCATTACCCATTACGATGACGGTTGGCTGGGTATAATCTATCTCGCGAAAATCCACTGCAGCATCTGAAAAAGTGGTGGTTAACACCTGCATTTTTTGTGCTTTAAATGCGTGATTAGCTTGAGCAAATGTGTCGTGTTTGACTGTGTTAACCCACTGTTGGCTTCCAGAGGCGGTATTACCAGATACCCGCATATCAATATCGGGCCACACGGCATGAATTTCATAAATTCCCACACAGTCAGCAGAGCGAAGAACCGCCGCAATATTATTAGTCATATGCACTTTATCAAGGCAAACCGTTAAGTCGACTTGTCGATTATCAAGCATCTGATTTATTCGGGCAAAACGTTCTGGGCTCATGGGGCAATTCTACTTAATGTTATTCAACACATTTTAACCTTTGCTTTCAACAAAAAAGCGCCCAATACGTCTGAAAATCGATTAATATTGATAGCAAGGTGATCATTCGTGCGCCATTATAACGTTAAAATGCTGACCCTAAAACGCCATTGATCTCAGCAAGCGCATTTTTAGATGATCTGTGTTGCCAGAAATCACAATATCTCTTTTTAAATTGATGCTGATAAGTGATAGAGAATAACTATTTTTTTAGCTAATCAAGCTAGCAAATTCCAACCCAATAGATTTTCACCGTAGGCCATGACCGAAGATATTACTATCCGATTACCTTCTCTGATCCACCGAATAGGCGGCGAGAAAACCAAGCAAGCTAAAACGATAGCGCTGCAATATGACTGCGAGGTTAAGCGTGTGCGTCGATCTCGACATTGGGGGGTATCAGGTGAGGCTATTAAGATTCAGTCGTTTACAGAGCGATTAAAATTAGAAAGTGATGTTAGTTTTGGTTACCTTATCCACAAGATTGAAACCGCATTGCTTGGTCATGCCGACAAGTTAGAACCTTTAGAGGCAAAGCTTATGCGTTTGATTAATGACCAGCCAAATATCACCTTGGGCGAACTGACTCACCTTACTCAATGCACCATGGCAGAAGCCCGGATCGCACGTTTTAATATCGAATTATGAGCTTAAGTTGACTATTTTTATTATAATACACTAATGATTGCCCCTAATATCTATTGGATTATGGATACTCATCAGTTACCCATTCGTTATCAATAATCTTGAGATTATTGTTTAAATAGTTTAATGGTAAGCAAGTTGAAGCGCTTGTTCGATAGGTTTTTTTACTCAAAAAAACAGTCTTTTTTGAGGTTGTAAATGGTGCTGAATGGTCATTGCGCTAACGTTTAAATTAGCCCATGATGCTGAGTTATGTTCAGTTTGAGTTTGTTCATTAAGGAATTCACGTTTGAAGACGTTTTCTTGTCAATGTGGAAGCACTTTACACTTTGCTAATAGCAAGTGCGTATCATGCAGTTTGCTATTGGGGTTTATCCCCGAAGAACAGCAACTCAGTGCATTTACTAAAAACCGTAACGGGCAACTGCAAGCATCCAGTAATGGTTTGTTATATAGGCAGTGTAAAAACTATTCCCAATATGATGTATGTAATTGGATGGTCCCGATTCAAGATAGTCATGAGCTATGTGTGTCTTGTCGTCTGACAGAAACCATACCCAATCTTGCTGATGAAAATAACATCAAGTTGTGGTTTCGTATGGAGCAAGCTAAAAGACGTTTGCTGTATACTTTGCTTAAGCTTAATTTGCCGGTGATTAACCGATTTACTGACCCTATTTCTGGTTTAGGTTTTGCGTTTTTAAAAGATCAGGTCGAGGATGAATTTGGCAATGAATTAACGGTTAAGAACTATGTCTCTACCGGGCATAATTCTGGGTTGATCACCATTAATTTAGATGAGGCTGATTCGGCTTCTCGCATTCAGATGCGGGAAATGATGCAAGAGCGCTATCGCACTTTGGTCGGTCATTTTAGACACGAGTCGGGTCATTATTTTTGGGATCGCTTGATAAAAAACTCTCCTCGCTTGGATGAGTTCAGAGCGTTGTTCGGCGACGAACGCTTAGATTACGCCGATGCCATGCGCCAGTATTATCAAAACGGACCTTCTAATAATTGGCAAAATGTGTGGATAAGTGCTTATGCCAGTATGCACCCATGGGAAGATTGGGCTGAAACGTGGGCGCATTATTTACACATGGTCGATACGCTTGAAACCGCCAATGACTTCCAATTTAGTGTATCGGGCAACCTAGTTGCTAACCCGTTAGTGAATTCGGCTGATTATAGCCAAACCTATACATCGACTAGCTTCACCCATTTGTTTAATGATTGGTGCCGGTTAACCGCAGTGCTAAATGCTTTGAATCGCAGTATGGGGATGGACGACGCCTATCCATTTGTTATTTCAATTACCGCGCTAGATAAACTGCGTTTTGTTCATGAAATTATTACCGGCGATAACGGTGATATCTCAGCTTAAATCAAGCAAATTGTTAACGAGAGAAGGCTATGTTTTTGCCAATAAAGTGTAAAATATATTTTATACTTTGTAAAAAAAAATGAATTAATCCGATAAAAATTCTAAATTATGCCTATAATGGTTGTTTGAAAAGCAACCAATGAGGGTATATATGACTATTGAATGGAATGATTACAATGTCGTCAACTATCACGACGAACTCGTTAATAATCATGGGGTTCCAAGACCCTACGCTATTGATTTGTGTCATTACTTAAGCTCTCTTTCTGACTCCGAAATCATTGAATATAAAGCGGCTGCAGATTCAGCTATTCACGTCATGGGTATTACTTTTCGGGTATACAATGATGAAGAAGGTTCAATCGATCGCGCATGGCCGTTTGATATTATCCCGAGATTAATCGATAAAAAAGAATGGCAACAAATTGAGATAGGACTGAAGCAGCGAGTGAAAGCGCTGAATATGTTTATCAATGACTTATACAATGAGCAAAATATTATTAAAGATGGGGTTTTCCCCGCTGATTTGCTGAATAAATCCAAGAACTTCTTACCGCAATGTAAAGGATTCACCCCGCCACTTGGCATTTGGGCACACATTTGCGGCTCTGATTTGGTCAGGGATAATGAAGGTACCGTGTATGTGCTGGAAGATAACTTAAGAGTGCCTTCTGGTGTGTCTTACATGTTGGAAAATCGTTTAGTGATGAAGCGAGTTTTTCCAGAAATGTTCGAAAATACAGCATTTTACCCATTGATGATTATCCATCTCAGCTTTACGACATGTTAGCCGAAATGTCCCCCAGAGAAATTGAAGAACCTGAAATAGTGGTTCTTACCCCAGGTATTTATAACTCAGCCTATTTTGAACACGCCTACCTTGCCCAGCAAATGGGAGCCGAACTCGTTGAAGGCAGTGATTTGGTGGTTGAGGACGATAATGTTGTCTATATGCGTACTATTGAAGGCTTATCTCGAGTGGATGTTATTTATCGTCGAATTGATGATGAGTTTCTTGATCCTGAAGTCTTTAACCCTGAGTCTACCTTAGGCGTGCCGGGTCTTATGCGTGCTTGGAAAGCTGGCAATGTTGCATTAGCCAATGCGCCGGGGTCTGGCGTAGCCGATGATAAAGTCGTGTACGCCTATGTGCCTGAAATTATTAAATACTACTTAAATGAAGATGCACTGATAGCCAACGTGCCCACATACAAGTGTTTTAATGATGAAGAGCGTGAATACGTGCTCAACAACATTGACAAAATGGTGGTTAAACCTGCCAATGAATCCGGTGGCTATGGCATGTTAATTGGACCTCATGCTTCAGTAGCAGAACATGAAGAATTTAGAGCGTTAATTACTGAAGACCCCAGGAATTATGTCGCTCAACCTATGCTGATTTTATCTACTGCTCCAACGTTGTTTGATACTAAAGTAGAGCCTCGTCATCTGGATTTGCGCCCCTTCATTCTTAGTGGCAAGAATGTCACGGTCACCGCAGGTGGTTTGACGCGAGTCGCAATGCGCAAGGGGTCTACCGTGGTGAACTCGTCACAAGGTGGTGGCAGTAAAGATACTTGGATTGTCGATATGGAGTCATTATGAGCATGCTTTCAAGGGTTGCCAGTACCCTATACTGGCAGGCACGTTATTTAGAGCGAGCCGAAAACACCGCGCGCTTAATCAATGTTAACTCTCATATGCTATTGGATTTGCCCAAAAGTGTGGTGTTAGGTTGGGAGCCGATTGTCGATATTTTGTCTGATCGTGAGTTGTTTTATTCCTTACATGATGACGCAACCGAGCATGCGGTTATTAGCTTTATGGTTACTGACAAAGCAAACCCAAGCTCTATTATTAGCTCTATTAGCGCCGCGCGTGAAAATGCTCGTACTATTAGAGAGATTATTCCACGGGAAGCTTGGGAACAAATTAATGCGTTATACCTATATGCTATGGAAAGTCAGCATGAAGTGTTCTCTCGACACAAACGTTATAACTATTTAAGCAAAATTATTTTAGGTAACCAAACTATCACCGGTATGTTGTCTGGAACCATGACACATGATGATTGTTATGAGTTTCTTTGCATCGGTAGCAACATTGAACGTGCAGACATGACTACTCGGATCATCGATGTGCGCTCCGCTTCTTTGTTGCCTGATATCGAGCATGAGCAATCGGCTTTTGACAATATTCAGTGGATGAGTGTCTTAAAATCGTTAACGGGCTATCAAATGTATCGCCGAGAAGTGCGTTTACGTATTAATCGAGCCGATGTGTTGAAGTTTTTGCTGCAAGAAGAACACTTCCCTCGTTCATTAAGGCATGCATTACAACAGATTGAAGCCAGATTAGAACGCTTACCTCGTAATCATGATATTACTAAGGCGTTGCAAGGCGCGAATCAACAGTTGATGTCTGCCAAGCCGGAAAAGCTTAAACAGGACAAGCTTCATGATTTTATCGATCTAATGCAGATTGAGTTAGATAATTTGCATGACAGCATCAATCAAACCTATTTTTAGTCACATAGAGATAGTCTGCAGTATCGTTTCATAGGAAACGGGTAAATTTATCCTAGTCGTCTTATCCCACCTTTTTTGGCTTTATAATTAAAATGTGGGGTAAGGCTGATATTTTTATTCAGAACAAAAACATTAGCAAAGTGATTTTTTGTGACCGTTAATCAAATGCGTTTATAAATAAACCTAACTATCCGCCTCTAAGTTACTGTAATAAATAAGTTATTGGTGGTTATTTTGCTTAACTGCTGCTGAGGTACTTGGCCTTTTTGTTGCGTTTTATCGTGGTAAGTTGGGGCTGTTTACTAAAATCAGATGCTCAGAGCATTCATGTTTAAGTCATGTTCACCATCATTTTAACGATTTTACACATTAAGCCTTTACAATATCCAAAACTACTGTAATATATCTCGTGCTCTGACATTCAGAGTTATTAATGAACATCAAGTAAAAGAAAAGCCTTAGAATCTCTTCGTTATCGTTGTTATCCTCTGTGTTTCCCTTAGCTTCATCGTGACATTCAATAATTCAAGCTCGAGCGCATCGCATTTTCGCGACAGATTGATTAAATTTAAATATATAAGGGACACAAAATGTCTGATAAAACAACTGGTTTAGTAAAATGGTTTAACGAAGATAAAGGTTTTGGCTTTATTACTCCTGATAATGGCGGCGCTGATGTGTTTGTTCATTTCCGTTCAATCACTTCAGAAGGTTTCAAAACTTTAGCTGAAGGCCAAAAAGTTTCTTTCGATGTTGAGCAAGGCCAGAAAGGCCCACAAGCTGCTAACGTAGTAGCTGTGTAAC
The DNA here is from genome assembly GCF_040309905.1 of Shewanella sp. CAL98-MNA-CIBAN-0140. Taxonomy (NCBI): domain Bacteria; kingdom Pseudomonadati; phylum Pseudomonadota; class Gammaproteobacteria; order Alteromonadales; family Shewanellaceae; genus Shewanella; species Shewanella sp. CAL98-MNA-CIBAN-0140. The sequence goes on along the minus strand of NZ_JBEOPI010000039.1, from coordinate 31,095 downwards.
TCGACTTTGTAAGATAACGCAAACGGTTTAACGACTGTTTGCGTTTTTTTATGTCTATAATTTAATGATTTATCCTTTTTTCAATATGTATTTTCAATATGCTAAGTATCTTAAACAGCTTAAGTGCCTGCAATGCTTTTAAATATATTCAACATAGTTAAGCATTTATAATAGTTAAGCATTTATAATAGTTAACTACTTCCAATATCTCCTTTTTATCCGTTTTATCCGTTTATCCTTTTCTGCATCGATTGTTAATAAAACGCCTGAATAAAAACACATAAGCCCAACTCCAATTTCGACTATCCTTAAATTAACGGGGATCGCCATTGCTGGGTTAATGCGCTTTAAATTGAATAGCTTGCGCCGCTCTGAAGGGTTCAGATAATAGATCTGATTGGCATTATGCTCACGCTATCGATCCACTCTATAATTCCCCAGTTTCTGTTGATCTGGATCAACGCTTAGGATCGTAAATCAATTCATTATATTAGCTAAGTTGAATGCTGGTGGGTGAAGTCATAATGTCAGATAATAAACTCATTTTAGTCTTAAAATTATGCATCACTATGGGCATTAGCTTAATTTTGTTAGGGATTTATTGCCATAACTTCAGTGAAACGATTGAGATGATGGGCGTCAAAGGGATTATGATTAGTGCTATGTGTGTCGCCATTGGTATGGCGTTGTCATTGCCGACTAAAATGTACCTGACCTTTATATTGGTTAAGCGTGAAACCGAAAAAAGCCAATAATCAATTGTGGTTGTCTAGGAGGGGGCGGACTGCGTCCTGCTAGGGACAGCTTCGCGCTAAAACTTATAGCATCTAGCAGCGAAGCGACCTAGAACCTAGGAATAGTGATACCTTGGCGTTTGAATAGAAAACAGTGAAATCCTCAAGGTATTCTGTCTTAATAAGGATCTCCACGACTCGCTTTGCAACTCACTAACATCGTTTATTCCGCGAAATCGCTTTGTTGTGATCATTTATTAATTAACTCAAGACTCTTGGGTCAAAAACACCGATAATTGCCCCTAATTATACAAGCAGGCCGATTGGCTGCGCACGACTGTGGATATATTCAATGGAAATCAAAGTAAATTTTCTCGACAACCTGAGACTCGAAGCTAAATTTGACGACTTTACCGTTACGACCGATCAACCTATTCGCTACAAAGGTGATGGTTCAGCTCCCAGTCCTTTTGATTATTTCTTGGCTTCGTCAGCCCTTTGTGCAGCCTACTTTCTCAAGGTGTATTGTAAAGCTCGTGATATTTCGACTGAGAATATCAAACTATCGCAAAACAACATTGTTGACCCTGAGAATCGCTACAACCAAATTTTTCAAATTCAGGTTGAATTACCGGATGATATTTCCGATAAAGATCGCGAAGGTATTTTACGTTCTATCGACCGCTGTACGGTTAAAAAAGTGGTACAAACGGGTCCTGAATTCAAAATCGAAACGGTTAAAAAACTAGACGCAGACGCCAATGCCATGCTGATGGGCCAACCCGACGGCGATGCGAGCACGTTTATTTTAGGCAAAGATTTACCGCTTGAACAAACCATTAAAAACATGACCGGCTTGTTAGCCGACCTGGGTATGAAAATCGAAATATCGTCATGGCGCAACATTGTGCCTAATGTTTGGTCTTTACATATCCGTGATGCAGCGTCACCAATGTGTTTCACCAACGGCAAAGGTGCGACCAAAGAAAGCGCGCTATGCTCGGCTTTAGGTGAGTTTATTGAGCGTCTTAATAATAACTTTTTCTATAACGATCAATTCTTTGGTGAAGAGATCGCTAATAGCGAGTTTGTCCATTATCCCAATGAAAAATGGTTCCAACTGGAAGAAGATGACGTGCTTCCTGCTGGCATGTTAGATGAATACTGTTTAGACATCTATAATCCAGACGATGAGCTATGTGGCTCACACTTGATTGATACTAACTCAGGCAATATTGATCGCGGTATTTGTGCGATTCCGTATACTCGCCAATCAGATGGCGAAACCGTGTTTTTCCCGTCTAACTTAATTGAAAATCTATTTTTAAGTAACGGCATGAGTGCGGGTAACAACCTGCAAGAAGCGCATGTTCAGTGCTTATCTGAAATTTTCGAGCGTGCGGTAAAACGTCAAATTATTGAGCAAGAAATTATTCTGCCAGACGTGCCAATGGCTGTGTTAGAAAAGTATCCAAGTATTTTAGCGGGCATTAAAGGGCTTGAAGCTCAGGGCTTTCCTATAGTGGTGAAAGATGCTTCTTTAGGCGGCCAGTTCCCAGTGATGTGCGTGACATTGATGAACCCAAGAACCGGTGGTGTATTTGCTTCATTTGGTGGCCACCCGAGTTTTGAAGTGGCGTTAGAGCGGAGCCTTACCGAGCTGTTGCAAGGCCGCAGTTTTGAAGGCTTAAACGATGTGCCAAAACCGACCTTTAATAGCATGGCGGTCACTGAGCCAGAAAACTTTGTTGAGCACTTTATCGATTCAACAGGGGTGATTTCTTGGCGCTTCTTTAGCAGTAAGTTTGACTATGAGTTCTGTGAATGGGACTTTACCGGCACTAGCGAAGAAGAAGCCAAAGGCTTATTTGGTATTTTAGAAGCCATGGGTAAAGAAGTGTATATTGCCGAGTTCACTGATTTAGACGCTTCTGCTTGTCGTATTTTAGTGCCTGATTATTCGGAAGTTTATCCTGTAGACGACTTGATTTGGGATAATACGAATAAAGCACTAGATTACCGCAAAGATATCTTAAACCTGCATTCATTAAGCACTAAAGCGTTAGCTAAGTTAGTTAATCGTTTAGAAGAGAGCCAGTTAGATAACCATACCGATATTCGAACCTTAATTGGCATTGTGTTCGACGAAAATACGGCTTGGGGCCAGTTAACCATTATTGAATTGAAGATCCTGATTTATCTCGCGTTAGGTTCCCACGACGACGCCATTGAGTTAGTCGGCGAGTTCTTACAGTTTAACGACAACACTGTTCAGCGTGGGTTGTTCTATCAAGCAGTAAACGCTGTGCTTGAAGTGACCTTGGATGAAGACTTAGAGCTTGAGCACTTTATCGGTAACTTTAACCGCATGTTTGGTCAAGAAGTCATGGACAATGTGGTGGGGTCAGTTAATGGCACGGTACGCTTTTATGGCCTCACAAAAACCAGCATGCAGCTAGAAGGCATTGAGCCCCATTTACGCTTGATTGAAAGTTACAAAAAACTGCATCAAGCCCGTAAAGCGAAAGCTGGGATATAAATACTCATTGAGTTGAGCGCCAAGCGTAAGTTCATTGTGATAAAAAGAGTAATAGCGAACCAAACGGTTCGCTTTATTTTTTGTTGAAGCTAATAATCCTAAAAACCATCCATTCATGTTCATCTCCAAGCACTAATATTACTTTATGGTGAGCCTCCCCATAGGCAATGAAAATAAATATTGTTCACAAAGTTGTAACCATACAATCTACATTATTTTTTACTTCTGGTATTATGTCGCAAATGAAATTTATTTTTTCTTTTTGTGACATAATCGAAGGCTAATAGCATGGTGGCAAAAGCGGATGACATAATTTTATTTGTCATGGTTGTAGAAGCAGGATCGTTTACAAAAGTGGCTGAAAAGCTCAGTTTGACTAACTCAGTGGTGAGCAAACATATTGCAAGGCTTGAGCAAGATGTGAATACACAACTGCTCTATCGCACCACAAGGAAATTAGCCTTAACGGATGCAGGAGCAACATTTTATGGTAAAGCGCGATTAGCCAAAATAGCATTTCAAGAGGCGGCCGATGCGATATCTGGCTACAGTGATGATGTGCGAGGCACGATCAAACTGACCATTCCAGTAGTGCCAGCAAGGTTAGTATTAAATAATGCATTAGCTGATTTTTGTCGTGATTATCCTAACGTCGATGTTGATTTGACCATAGCTGACCAATTCGTTGATATTCTTGATCAAGGTTATGATTTAGCGATAAGAACGGCTCATCTTGTTGATTCGTCTTTAATTGCAAGGCGCTTAATTGATTCCGATTGGTTGGTGTGTGCCACACCTGAATATTTAAAACAAAACGGTACTCCACTGGCCCCGCAAGATCTGGCTAAACATAGCTGCTTACTTTATCACTATGAAAGTAGTGGCGTGGATCAATGGGTATTTAAAAATGCTGAGGGTAATTACACGGTAAATGTGCAGGGTCGATTCCGATCAAATAACCTTGAGTCGTTAAGGCAAGCAGCGTTAGCGCATTTTGGTATTGCTTATCTTCCCCAAGCGCATATTTATGAAGATTTACAGGCAAATAACTTAGTCGCTTTACTGACTGAGCATAGTGGCAAAGATTTAGGCATTTATGCGGTATACCCGAGCACAAGACTGCCTGACAAAAAAATTAAATTATTGATTGAATACTTTCGCAAAGCTTTTCACTCAAAAAAGGATTATTTTTACTAATTAGCAGTATAAATAAAAACTCGATAGATACTGCCCGTAAATGAGCAATACCTATCGTAGTCTGGGAACTTAGAAAGCGTATTTAGCAGATAATTGTAGATAGTCTGAATCTATGTCAGTCATGCCTTCATCTTCAATGGCATAATTACCTAGCTCGACACCCACACTTAACTCAGGGGTAACGTTAGTGATTAAGTTAACGCCCCAATGTGCGCGACTTTTGTTTGTCTCATCAGTTTCTGCTGTGCCATAAAATGCGGTAGAACGCAAAGTATCAGTCCAGAAATGACGATAAGCGACAGTAAATGCAGTTGTTGACTCTACTACTGTTTCTCCTTGGTCATCAGTAACAATATCTGGTGTCATACCAGCAGCAACATATCGGCCAGAGTCACCTACGGTAACTTGGAAACGTAAATCGTCTTTACCAACCGTTTTAATCACGCCGCCTACATTGGCTGCCACGGCAACCTCATCAATTCCGCCTTGGTCCACTTTTCTAACAAGCGCCCCTACAGATAATTGACCCCAGTCCGCTTTATGATCGTAACGGCCGACAAAATCTGGGATAGACTCATCTTTGTCGGCTTGATCGCCAGTTACACCGACACCACTTGATGATGCACCAATACTTCCGTTGCCATTGGTTTCTGGATTTTCAATAGAAAATTGCCAAGCGCCATAGGTGTAGCGTAATTGTGTTTGTCTAATAAACACTTCGCCAACATGTGGTCCACCAAAATCTAGCGCTTCTGGTAATGCATGTAATGGCATAAATGTGGTCCAAGTTTGACCGGCCAACCAGTTTTTATAACTAATAAAAAAATGTCTTAAACGTGGGTTTGAAGAGTTACTCACTACTTCGTTACCGCCACCACCGTACATATCTACTTCAACAAATCCAGATATATCACCGTGTTGAACTTTTAAATTTACGCGTGATTCTTTGACATTAAAACCCGTATGAGATGTATCGACAGGTACACCTGATGGGAAGTTAGCAATCCAATAATCTTGATAAGCAATATCGCCATTCACATGACGGACATCCACTTTTGCATAGCCACCCAAGGTCACTTTAGTATCTTGTCCTGCAACAGTATCAGTCATTAACTCTATGCCAGCATTAGCTTGCATGCTTGCAGCTAGTGCTGTGAGTAAAAATAGGTTTTTGTATTTTTTATGTGTCATTTGTTATCCCTCTGTTTCCCCGAAAGCGAAGTGCTAATGTAAAGGGATTTGTTAAAAGGGTAAACTATGTTAATGGACAATGACTTGTTCCAAAAACGCTATAAATAGAAAATCTGCTTATTAATTTACGATAATCGATTAAATAGGAATGAGTAAAATAGGCTCAACAATACGTGGTTACAGCAAGATGGCTGCCAGAGGTGAATTCAACTATATTTCTTTTTTTAGGTTTAAGCTATTGATTAATATTGACTATACACTACAGGTGTTTATGTAAGATGACGTAAGCCTCCACTTTTGGTGTTGTTTTTTTGTGTACATAAAGGCGCCATTGGGCTGGTGGGCGAGCGCTACAATAGGGTACAAGGAGGCTTATTTTATCAAGGCGTCAGCGCAGTGTTAGAAGTGACCTTAGATCAAAATTGAGACCTTGAGCACTTATTGGTAATGCCAATAGCATGTTCGGCAAGGGGAAATCGGCTATGTTGTCGGTTCAGTTACTGGCAAGGTGCATTTTTACGGCCTAACTAAAACCAGCATGCAACTTGAAGGTATTGCGCTACATTGATGTGTGATTGAAAGCGATAAGACTTGACTCTATGCCGGTAAAGAGAAGCCGGGGTGTAATATCGAGTCATCCATCCATGGGTCATACGTTCAAAAAGTGAGCCTGCGAGATTTGATTTTGTTGGGGATTAACAACGTCGACTCTGACTCACGTTAATAATTCACATTATTACTCGTCTCAATAGTTGTCTACAGTAGTGCCTCTATCTTCTGCGTGCTTTATCTTCTGCGTGATCAATGAGCATATCAATTACACAATAAACATCACTGCTATTCTTTAATAAGCTGTAACCCGAAATGTCTGTGATTGCATAGGGCGAAACTAATGCAGAGTCAGTATTATAATTTGCCAGCATTTGGTTGGTTTCAAATTCATCACTCATCGCTTCAAGACTTCAAGTCAATACTGTTATAGCGGACAGAGTGCTTCTGGCAATGGTGTAAGGACATTGGCTTAATATCGTTACCAGTATGTTAGGCCGTAAAAGTACAACATTGGTGTATAAAGCATGGAAGAGAAGAGTCGCTTTATAAGCGTGAGATCTTGCTCAACCTTGGGTTGCTTAACACATCTTGGCGGCTGACAAAGATTGTCGAGAATTATTGCTGCATCAGTTCGTTGCAATCCAGCGTAAAGCTCAATGAGCTAGTGCTGATGTCATTGTTAAGTGTTCTTACGTGGCTAATGTCTGGAAGAAGGTCCCATTGAGCAGACCATATTGATTGGGTGAAACCGGATTGAAATTCTTTTAGTGTTCAGAGTAATGTGCAGATGCATTACTGCACTTAGGTACCTTATTAATCCGCAATGCGATAAAATATAAGCCAATAATGAGTTATGTCATATCGCTAACTTGGCACTGAAATTGGTAAGGAAAATGAATGAATATTGAAAACGATGTGATAGATAATTTAGCAGAATTAGAGCGTTTTTTACTTTCGGTAGAAAAGGGCGGTTTAGGTTTAGAAGGGGTTGTAGGCGTTGGTATGGCAACCAATAATGCTGATGGTCGTCATTTTGTTGCCGTATTTGGTGACAATCATAAACTGTTATTAACTCGCTGGATAACGGCTGAAATATTTGAAACCGGCAAAGAGATGGTGCAACACGGAGTAAAACCAAAGCACTGATAAAGCATACTTACTGATAAATTATCAAGGACAGAAACAAGATTTCTGTCCTTGATATTAGGCTAGTGAGTCAATTTAGCTTACTTATCTGAATTAGTTGAGCCAATTTTGTGTATGGCGAGATCCGCGCCAATAAACTCATCTTCTTGGCTTAAGCGTAAGCTCGATATTTTGTTCACTAAGCCATAAACAATGATACCGCCAACGAGTGCCACTACTACACCTGCAGTACTACCAATAAGTTGCGACATAAAGCTGACCCCACCCAGACCACCGAAGGCTTGTTGACCAAAAATACCTGCCGCGATACCGCCCCATACACCGCATAAACCGTGTAATGGCCACACGCCGAGTACGTCATCGATTTTGTTACTGCGTTGTAATCTTGTGTACACCAAGACAAATAACCCACCAGCCACACCGCCAACCACAAATGCGCCGACAGGATGCATTAAGTCAGACCCCGCGCACACCGCCACTAAGCCTGCAAGGGGGCCATTATGAATAAAACCAGGGTCATTTTTACCGACAATCAGCGCCACTACAGTGCCACCGACCATGGCCATTAAACTGTTAACCGCCACTAAGCCGCTGATCCCGTCAAGGGTTTGCGCAGACATGACGTTAAAGCCAAACCAGCCGACAATAAGCACCCATGAACCTAAGGCAAGAAAAGGGATATTTGATGGTGCAAAGGCTATTCCTGGTTTGCGCCCACGTCGAACACCTAATATATAAATGGCCACTAATGCGAGCCAACCGCCCATAGCATGAACGACCACAGAGCCAGCAAAGTCATGAAACTGTGCGCCAAATTGGCTTTCTAACCATGCCTGAAAACCAAAGTTACCATTCCACATTATCCCTTCAAACAGCGGATAAACAAAGGCAACAATCAATGCTGAAGCGAGTAAGAAAGGCCTAAAACGGCCGCGTTCAGCAATACCACCAGATACAATCGCTGGAATGGCTGCTGCAAAGGTCAGTAAAAAGAAAAATTTAACCAGCTGATAGCCATTATCGGTAGTTAAACTTTCAGCGCTGACAAAGAAGTGGCTACCGTAAGCAATTTGATAACCAATGACAAAGTAAGCCATGGCTGAAAAAGCAAAGTCAGTCAGAATCTTTACCAAGGCGTTGACCTGGTTTTTGTGCCTCACGGTGCCCATTTCTAAAAATGCAAAGCCAGCGTGCATGGCTAAAACCATAATTGCACCAAGTAAGATAAACAAGGTGTCTGCACTTTGTGCAATAAGGCCAATAGCATCACTAATATTATTCATTTCAGTTTCCACAAAATGATTCTCTTTTGAAATTCATGCTTTTATAAAGCAAAAGCCATTCCTAAATCACAGCCAAGTCATTATATTATTGACCTTGTATGGTGCAAATATATGAAAATATTGCTTAAGTTATCTGTGGAATGTTCAATATCAGTGCATTATTTGGCGTTTGTCATGCCAAATAATGCGCGTAATGACGGATGCTCATGGCGCGAATGTTTCAATTTGGTGCGTTTCTGCTTGTATTTGGTGCATTGTTCAGTGGCTAAATTAACCTTATGTTAACCATTATTATTAAGATAGTTCGTCCATCAAGTCGGTTGATAAATGGATGATCTGACAATCCCAATTCCCAATCCCCAGTAACTAATAACGAATCACTAGAACAGAATAATGGGAGTCATATGACAACAGCAAGAGTCGTAGAGGTCGGGATGCTCCCTTTTTGCAAACTGGGTAATCATCAACCCTATCGAGTCATGGCGGCTAAAGCGATTAAAGTGATAATAGTGATTAAAGCGATCACCGCTATCGCGGCATAAGAGATAGTTTTTTCACTGTGATGTCTCCAACTCTGGGACAATTAATGATCAAAAATTGTATAAGAAACGAATTTTTCTATCACTTATCAATATATTAGTCTGGATTTCACCCTAGAAAAAGCCAGTCAATGCGCTTGGTTAGTTGATCTTGTACTGGTTATCTATGCGGTTAATGCCACGTACATTAACCGCATAGATGTTATTGGCCAGCATCCTAATTAACGGACATTTTAAAAATATATCTTTCTGATAAAAATGAATATTTTAACGCTATGAATAAACATTAATACGAATTATGAACGATCGTTCCAAATCAACTTGAGCGCTTGCTCAAATTGATTTATAGTGGTCTCAATTCGAAACGCAACGCGCCTAAATTTATTTAGTTAGAAGAGAGAATATTATGACTGCATTTACAATTCACACTGTAGACACCGCACCAGAAGACAGCAAAGCAATGCTAGATGACACTAAAAAGCAAACGGGTATGATACCTAATTTATTTGGCGTGTTAGCCGAATCACCAAGCACGCTTAAGGCTTACCAACAGTTACATCAGGCTTTTTTAGACACATCATTTAACCCTGAAGAGCTAACGGTAGTATGGCAAACCATTAACGTTGAAAACGAATGTACTTACTGTGTGCCTGCACACACAGGTATTGCACATTCAATGAAAGTAGACCCAGCGTTAACTGAAGCACTACGTAATAAAGCGGCGATGCCAAACGCTAAATTACAAGCGTTACAAGATGCGACATTAAGTATCGTACGTAACCGCGGTAATATTTCTGAAGCAGAACTAGCAGCATTCTATGCCGCAGGTTATGGCCAGCAACAAGTGCTAGAAATCATCTTAGGCTTGTCACAAAAAGTGATCAGTAACTACACCAACCACGTGGCAAAAACACCGGTTGATGAGGTATTCAAAAAGTTTGCTTGGTAATTGTTGAGCGACATTTTTAGCGAAAATTATTATTCATGTAGATGAATGCATGACTCCCTAATACCAATGCCTGCGTTATCGCAAATGGTATTGGTATTTTTTTATCACGTTAGAGCGAAAAAGCGTACTTGAAGAGATGAGGACAGCCAAATGACAGCAAAGATTAAGCTCGATATTATTTCAGATGTAGTGTGCCCTTGGTGCATCGTCGGTTATAAACACTTAGAAGCGGCGATAAATGAACTTGGGCTGCAAGATCAAGTTGAGATTGAGTGGCAACCATTTGAACTTAACCCAAACATGCCTGCTGAAGGTGAAAATCTGCGTGAGCATTCAGCCAGAAAATACGCTACCACACCAGAAGGTAGCGTTCGTGCACGGGCAAATATTGCTCAACAAGGGGCTGAACATGGCTTTATTTTTGACTATTTTGAACAGATGAAAATGGTTAACACTTTAGACGCGCATGTGTTGTTGGAATACGCGAAAGAGGTGGGTAAGCAAACTGAGCTTAAACTGCGTTTATTCAGCGCCTTTTTTAGCGAACATAAAGATATTTCAAACCGTGAAATACTCACAGCAGAGCTCATTGCTGTGGGGATTAATGCCGCAGAAGCTATGAGTTTACTTGATAACGCTGCAGTGGCAGAACAGGTTCGTGCCAAAGAGGCCCATTGGCAACAACTCGGCATTTCGGGCGTACCTACGGTTATTTTTAATCAATCGAGTGCATTAACTGGCGCACATCCAGTTGAAGCGTATAAACAAGTTTTGGCCGATTTAGTTGCCCAGCGCTAACTGCGCGAGGGCTACATCGTTTGAGCATTGTTAATACTTAACCCGAGTTCAGGTTACTTACCCCTTAGCCACATTGATGACCTGTTTGGTTGATGGGGTGATAACCACTGGGATCGATTTTGAGGTCGGGGTGTCAGAGCCTATTCCTACGCTGTTGATCGACACTAGTGGGTTGGTTTCGGGGTAATAGGCAGCAATATTTCCGCGAGGAATATCATAAAAAATCACACTAAATCCTGACACTTTACGAACGATATTGTCATTGGCGATGGATTGAATATCAACCAGTTGGTCTTCAGCCAGGTTGAGTTTTTCCGCATCTTGTTGGTTCATAAACAGTACATTACGTTTACCTTTAACACCGCGGTATCTGTCGTCCATTCCGTAAATGGTGGTGTTGTATTGGTCGTGAGACCGCAGACTTTGTAATAACAAAATGGCTTGTGGAACGCCAGATTGTGACGTTAATGAATGACCTGTTTGTGCGTTGCTTGAGCAATCTGCAATAACTGAATCTGGCAGCATGCTTGCATTGAAGTGGGCTAATTGGTTGTCAGTTTTCCACACTCGCTGCGCCGCGCTATTATCGAGATAAAATCCGCCAGGTTGTTCGACACCTTGATTATAATTGCTAAACCCGGCAATGGTGTTTTCGATAAGATTACGGATAAGTGCGTAGTCGTCGCGCAGTGCTAGCCAGTCTAGTTTACGTGCAGCAGGGTCAGTTGCCGTGGGTTGAATAACGCGAGTATGGTTAAAGGTGGTATGGGCCATTTGGGCGACAATATCAATTTCAGATAAACATTGTTCTGAGGCGGGCTCAGTCATACCTGTTGAGGCATGCACCATACTAAAGGTGTCTTCAACAGTGATTTTTTGAATACCGCTTTGTTGTTTGTCTAATTCAGTTCGACCTAAACAAGGTAAAATTAAGCCGTCGTGGCTAACTTGTAAGTGGCTGCGATTGAGCTTAGTACTGATCTGTACATTCAATTCTGCATTGTTCATCGCTTGATGAGTAAAGTGGCTATCAGGCGCGGCGGCTGCCAGATTACCGCCTAGGCAAATTAACACCTTACTGTGTTTTGTGTGCAAGGCTTTAAGTGCTTCAACCACGTTATGGCCTGCTTGACGAGGTAAGGTGGTTGCAAGGTAATTGTCTAAGCGATCAATAAAATCGGCTGATGGTTTTTCGTTAATGCCCATGGTGCGATTGCCTTGCACATTACTGTGACCACGAACCGGACATAGTCCCGCACCTTTTTTGCCTATTTGCCCACAAAGTAAATGCAGGTTGATGACTTCACCAATGATATCGACTGAATGCTTATGTTGAGTTAAGCCCATGGCCCAGCAACTGATCACCGTCTTGCTGTCACTGAATACGGTAGCGGCTTGAATTATCTCCGCTTTTGTCAGCCCTGATTGTTGTTCAATTTTGTCCCAGCTAGTTTGCTTGACACTTCGTTGATAGTCATCAAAAAACGCGCTGTGCTGCTGGACAAAGTCATGATCAATTTTGTCAGGTCGTTGCTCGATAATAAATTTAGCCATGCCTCTAGCCGCAGCCATGTCGCCGCCTAGGGTAGGCGTTAAATACAAATGGCTAATTTTAGTGGCTGCTGGGGTGAGCAATTCTATCGGGCTTTGTGGGCTGGCAAATTTGTCTAAGGCGACTTCTTTGAGATTATTAAAGGTGACAATTTTACAACCTTGTTTGGCTGCCTTGCGTAGGGTGTTCATCATTCTTGGATGGTTAGTCCCAGGATTTTGGCCAAACACAAAAATTGCTTCTGCCGCATCAAAGTCATCTAGTACCACTGTACCTTTGCCAATCCCGATCGATTTTGTGAGCGCAATCCCGCTGGCTTCATGGCACATATTAGAACAATCTGGAAAATTATTGGTGCCATAAAGTCGGCCAAACAGTTGGTATAGATAAGAGGCTTCATTACTGGCGCGTCCAGAAGTGTAAAATTCAACTTGATCGGCGCTGCTTAAACTGTTGAGCTTAGTGGCGATAATCGAAAATGCCTCAGACCAAGTTACTGGTTCATAGTGATCGGTTATCGCGTTAAAGCGCATCGGTTCGGTTAAACGGCCTTGATACTCTAGCCAATAGTCGGTTTGTTTTGCCAGTTGGAGCACTGAATGTTGAGCGAAAAACTCACGGCCGACGCCTTTACCTGTCGACTCCCATGCCACGGCTTTTGCGCCGTTTTCACAAAATTGAAACGCACCTTGTTTGTTATCACCCCAGGCGCAACCTGGGCAATCAAAGCCATCGGTCTGATTGACGCGAAGCAAGTTTTTGAGATTTTGCTTGGTGCGCTGGCTACGAAGAACGTGGCTGAAGGTGGCTTGCAGTGATGGAAGTCCGCCGGCTTTTGTCGGTTTTTCGCTATGACTAGACATGTATTTCTCCGATAGGGCTCAGCGTCAGACGATTAATATCACAATAAGAATCGTAACTGGAATAACAAATAGGCGCTGAAAACCTGGGTATATGAATAATATTAAGGTTGTATTTTAGGGCGAGTTTGACGGCCAACTGGCTAGGTGAGGCGAGACTGATTAAGTTGTTTGCACCAAACAGAACCGCTTTATGGATCAGCTCACTGCTACAGCGACTGGTGATTAATAGCGTTTTACATAATGATTTTTGGTCTGAGGTGGTTTGCTTTATCAACAGGCCAATAAGTTTATCGAGCGCATTGTGACGCCCAATATCTTCACGACAGGCGATAATGTCGCCCTGTGGTGTTAACCCTAGCGCGGCATGTATAGCACCACTTTGTTGGGCTTTTATTTGGCTATCGGCAATGCGCTGTTTTAAGGTTTCAACGTCAGGTATGTGGATCGGGCGAGTCAGGGGTAATACGGCTAGGTTTGGAAAGGCATGTTCGATGGCTTCGACACCACAGATCCCACATCCAGTCGCCCCAACGAGCCGACGTTTTTTGCTGTTTAAGGTAAATAGGCAACGATTGGCGATGATAACATCGACCACAAATCCCTCGGCAGAAGGCGTGATCTTGATGTCGTGAACATCATGATTATGCTGAATAATGGCTTCTGAGAATAAAAAGCCAATGACAAAGTCTTCAATATCATCAGGGGTGACCATCATCACAGCATAGTTGATGCCATTGACGTTAATTGCCGCGGCGGCCTCCTCTACCAGATGTTCAATCGACGGTGACCATTTGTATGAAGCATTCATGTGTACAGACCCAAAACAAGACGTGGATCACATTTTAGAGGGGGCGAATATACAAAGCCAATCAAACAAATTTATACGGTGATAGTTTTTATCTATTAATATGATGTAATTGATAGGTAATTTTTGAGCGAATATGAATCTTAGGCAGTTACATTATTTCTACGAATTAGCGAAATTTAAGCATTTTGCCAAAGCGGCTAAGGCTTGTCATATTACCCAACCCACCCTGTCGGCCAGTATCACCGCTTTGGAAAAAAGTTTTGGTACCGAGCTGGTGGTGCGTGGTAGTCAGTTTGTCGCATTAACCGATGCGGGACAGATTGTATTGCATTATGCTGAAAAAATGCTGTTAGATCAGGCGGCGTTAAAGCAAGAACTCAGTGTCTTTAGCGGGCCGTTAATCGGCTCTCTTAGGATTGGTATTGTGCCGCAGTCGAGTGTTGATATCATGCCGATCATTAAACAATTTAATCAGTTGCATCCTAATATCGCGGTTACCTTGTTAGTGACGACCAATGAAAGGTTAATTGAGCAATTAACCTTGCATCAAATCGATATTGGGTTGGGGTTTGATGAAAATGTCACTGAGGCGAATCGACGTACGTTTCATTTTTACCCTCAGATTGATAACGACATGGCCATACTGGCAAGCCAAACATTAGTGTCTCAACTGGATATGAGCTTGCCAAACAAAGCGATAACGCTTAAGGATTTACAGCGTTTGCCACTGGTGTTGTTAAGCCAAAATATGCAGTTTAGGCGATATATTGATAATGCGATGGCACAAACCAGCCTGAGTTTTAATGTGGCGTTAGAAACCGATTCGCTGTTTCATTTAGTCAGCGCAGTAAAGCATAGTATTGGTTATGCGATTGTCAGTAGTGGCATTGCAAAATCTGCTCAGCAAGTATTCAATCTGCATTATCGGCCACTGCAAGGTATTAAATCTGGGCATACCGTGTTTATTACCCGTAAATACAGTGTGTCGCCTGCGATGCGTGAGTTTGTAAGTTTGATTGATATTCGTTAACTTGTGTAAATAGCGGCCCTCGACTTCAGCTTATTGCTGTGCCCCGTTAGCAAACGTAGAGCGGATGACGTTTTTTAGCTCAAACATCATCAAGCTTAGGGGGGGATATCAGCATGGTTGGAGTTAGCACAAGGTAATGGTAAGTCTTTTTGTGATTGTGGGTCGCTCAAATAGTTGAAACTTAACCTTGGTTTATGTTTGCTGCAAGCCTGTGAATGTTGATATAATAGCGGGCTAAAAAATTATTTATTTACAGACTTTTTTATCTCGCAATCACTGCCCCATCGCCTGCAGGAATAACTATGATTAACCACTTTAGTGTGCTGGGAGTCAGACCCAATGCCAAAGAAGATGACATAAAAAAAGCCTATAAACGTTTATCGAACAAGTATCATCCTGACAAATTACTTGGGGCGTCTGACGATGAAAAACAGCAAGCATCAATTCAGCTCCAACGAGTCAAAAAAGCTTACGAAGTGCTATCAGATAAAAAGCTGAGAAATGCTTTTATCAATGATTTTAACAACGTGATTGTCACTGATCCCACTGCCGCAATGCGGGAGTTGTGGGACGAATATTATTCCTGAGTATCCCATGGCTAAACATCTTAATATCTCACGCATTAATGAGCTAAAAAATAATGCCAATGACAATATAGAATCTTACAACGACCCTGATACGCCAAATGCGCTGGCACGATTTACTAGCCAAATCAGAGAGATATTGTTGGCCGATCCTGGGATGCTAGATTCAGTCCCTGAGTATTTACCCGTTGCGCTTTATGACAGGGTCAAGTTCTCTGCTGAATCAAAGCGCCAATGGGCACACTGGATTAGCTTGAATATTCATCCTAGTTGGGATGAATTTAAAACCACGATCGCGTTTAACAACGCCGATCTGCCTCTGGCGCTCGCGGTACGTAAATACAGCGAAGATCTGTTAATTGAAAGTTGTGCCGTGGTGTATTTGTTAGAGACTCAGGGACAATCTGAGCCGAAGCAAACGGCTGCGGATGATGATTCCAATGAGCATGATGGTGTCCATGAGCACGAGCGTGATGATAACGACGATTACGACACTGATTATGATAGCGATGAAGAAGGTTATTATGACCAATATGATGAGGAAATCGAATGAACAGTCTCATTGAAATAACAGCCGCGGAAATACAAGAACTGGCGAATGTTGAGCCGAAACAGGCAAGCAAGAGATTTGAGTTGATCGCGACGTCAATGTCTGATGATCAGTTGGTCGAAGTGATTGAGCAAATGGATATTGTCACCTTGACACAAATAAACAGTCAGCATGATATTTCGTGTCCATCGATTATGTCTGAGTTAATGACCCCAGAACAGATCCGTGACATCGTCTGCCAGCAGCCGCTTTACTGGGAAGAGAAAATCAAAAGTAATGCCGAAGAGTTAATGCATCATACTTTTGATTTTATGACTTATCTTATCCGAATTCAGGACAGCGAAGAGAAACAAACTGCCATATTAGAGTGTTTAGCGGAAGATCCCGCTGCACTGTTTTATCTCTCTATTCCTTTTATCGAGCTTATCTTAGGCGGAACCAGTGGCGATGACGATGAGAGCAACGACACTTATGATGATGAAGCGGATGAAGAAACGGTGGGTTACTCTGATTGGCAAGCCGATGAAGAGGCTCACAGTCTCAGCATTGATGATCCTCGTAGTCTATTGGCGTTGATCCGCGAAAGGGCGCCTAATGTTGAGAAGTCGATTAAGAATATGCTGCGCAACACCGGCTCTGACTGGCAGTTAATTATCAGTCAGTTTGCTAGCGAATTAGTGATCCAGGCGAAAGAAAAGAACCAAGTCACCGACGAGTATGCTGAAGTTGATGACATGTTTAGCTTTCTTGATTAAGGGTTCTGCAAATGCAATTGGTAATACGTGACGAAAATCAGGGTCCCTATCTGAGTCGGGTGTTGGCTTATGGCCTAACCGAGGGCTTGCTCAGTAATGAGCAGCTGGGACAGATCAAAGCCAAAGCCATTTTGATGAGCCTTAAGTTCGCTGATAAGTTCTATAACAAGTATAAAATGCATTTGCTTGAAGAAGCAGCGCAGGATGTGATTGGTATTGTCAGCATTGGCTTGATGGCGTTATCGGACCAAAATCAGGCTAATGCTATAGCGTTGCTGCTCAATGATGACGGCGTGGTTAAGTCATTCCAGAAGGGTTGGGGCATGCTGACTAAAGTCAGCCAATACCGGCTTCATGGTAAATCGATTTATGGCAACGTGGATAAAATTTTGCTTGATCAAGTATCGAGCCCTCCCGATTGTGATGAATGGCAAGGTTGGGTTTGTTACCAAGAGGCATTAATTGAGCATAATCGTCAGCAATCTATTAATGCCTTGTTGGCGCAGTTTTACATTGCCGGCACCTTCGATCCCATGGATCACCTCAACCTAGAAAGTACCCTAGCAGAAGCGGTGTTGTATCGGATATTTTGCGACGGTAAAAAAGTGCGCCAAGATCTTAAACGACGAGTGGCTCGTATTGAGCTCGAACCTGAATGGTTTAATCTCGACTTTATCGAGCATCAAACCAAAACGGCGCTTGCCGAATTACCTAATGAACTTGCTGATGCTATCCGTCTAGATTTAGGTAAGAATTTTAATCCGGCACTGCTGCGTACGCTGCATTTTTCCCGAAGTTATCAGGCATTAGCGTTGAAAAATGCTTCTCCTGAACGATTGGAGCGCTTGGAATACAAGGAAGGCTTAATTGGTCTACTTGGCTGGCCACTCTATATCGACATGTAGTTTAGGTTTGGGGAGCTTGCCAGTGAGCAAGCTCCCTGAATTGCTGTATATGACGACGGCTATTTTATTCCTCATTGATATACTGCCTAAAAACCGCTGACAACAGTGGTGTTGCACATCACATCGATGATCTACTCTGACTTAACAAAGATCTTATTGCATAACGCATTGATTTTATAGAGCACTTATTTCATAGAGCTCTTATTGCATAAAGCACTGATTTAATAGCTACCTTATTCATATCGCGTTGACTCAACATCGCACCTATTGATACACCACAGTGTGGTGCTTGACTGGCATCTTGCATTCTTACGAGCTATATCTGAGTTTGGATGTGGTGTTAATGATCATCGCAGTCCGTTGGTAAAGCAGATTTTTGTCCGTGCCCTGAAGCGTTAATGATTGCAATTCAAGCGCTGTTAAATAGTTAATCCCCATTCACACTAACAACATTACCCTGAGTAGGTACAACAAAAAAGTGTATGGATAAGCCTTGAATTAACAAGCTTATAAGGTGCTGAGTAGCACACTTATTATTAACCATTGCTAAAATACGGTTGTAGTTGGTATCGTATTGGTTTTG
Source organism: Shewanella sp. CAL98-MNA-CIBAN-0140 (assembly GCF_040309905.1). NCBI lineage: Bacteria > Pseudomonadati > Pseudomonadota > Gammaproteobacteria > Alteromonadales > Shewanellaceae > Shewanella > Shewanella sp. CAL98-MNA-CIBAN-0140. The sequence continues at coordinate 12,537 of NZ_JBEOPI010000039.1, read as the reverse complement.
TGCCATATTTTAGCATTAACGTTAATATAGAGATGTTACATTTGTCGGCAATAATACAGGTTAACTGCATGATAAGTTTACTTTACTTTCGACATTACCCTGTGGGTTGTTAATGCCTCAAGCGTTCATTGGGTCAAGTCTGCTGACCATTTGTTGTTTTGTTTAATTGTCCTTAGGATCCATTATGTTCAAAAGCCTACGTGCTTATCGTTCGTCCATTATTTTACTGAGTGCCTTACTGCTGGGCGGATTGTTTGGTGGGTTATTGCCTGAACTGGCCATAAAGCTCAAACCGATTGGGCAAATTTTCCTCAATCTTTTGTTTATGATTATTGTGCCTCTGGTCGCGGTGAGTGTAATGTCGTCAATTGCCCACATGACCGATTTAAAGAAATTAGGCGCCATACTGGTATCGATTATGGCGGTGTCGATTGTGATGGCGATCATCCCCTCTGTCGGTGTGGTGTTGCTGGCGTTAGCTTACGATCCTGCACAAGGGGTGACACTTGATCTGGCTAATACTGTCGATGCAGCATCAGGTAGTATGGATTTTGTCAGCTTATTAACCACCAATGATTTTGTCGGGCTGTTATCTAAATCAAATATTTTAGCGCTGATTATTATGTCGGTTATTGGCGGTGTTGCGATTGGCCAGTCTGGTGAAGATGGCGTGAGAGTCGGGCGCATGCTAGACAGTGTCAATACCGTGATTATGAAAGTCATTTCGATATTAATGCATGCCGCGCCTATTGGTCTTGGGGCATATTTTGCCGCGACGATGGCCAGTCAAGACACTGAACTGATGGGCACATTTGCTCGAGCTGTCGGACTATTTTTTGTGGCAATGGCGATTTACCTTACTCTAGGGTCGACGTTATATGCGTGGATTGGAGGTGGTGTGCAAGGCGTGAGACGATTCTGGCAACATATGCTTGAACCTGCCGTGACCGCATTAGGTACCAGTTCATCGTTAGCAACCTTACCCGTGACCATTCGCAGTGCCGCTAAAATGGGCTTGAACGAGCAAATTGCAGAGATTAGCTTGCCATTATTAGTCAATCTTAATAAGGGCGGCGCAGCTGCGATTACGGCATTAAAAATCGTGTTTATTTATTCTTTATTAGGACTCGATTTTACTACCGATGTGTTTATGCTGACGATTTTAATTTCAGTATTATCGGCGTTTGTTATTGGTGGGGTGCCAGGCGGAGCATTTTTAGGTGAAATATTTATTGTCACGACCTTAGGATTACCCATGGAGGTTATTCCTATTTTAGTGGTGATTGGGGCTATTACAGATGCGGCTTCAACGGTGATTAATGTGGTGCATGACTTAACCGCAACCCAAATTATTGAGCGCATCAATGGTAAGCATTATGCTCGCTTGACACCTGACAACGAACGCCTTGAGTAGGCTTGGCGATAAAGCCTAACAGATGGTATGCCACAGTATGATATTAGATTCTACTGTGGCTTTTTTTAGGCGACTGCAACGCGGTTTCGTCCTTGTGCTTTTGCCAGATATAAGGCTTTGTCTGCACGACCCAACAGGCTGTAGGCACTGTCTTTAATAGTATATTGGGCTACACCTACACTGATAGTAAGCGCCATACCTTGAATGTTCTGTGTAGCAATATAGCGGCGTAACCTTTCGGTTAATTCGATGGCATCGGCCGATGTTGTGTTAGGTAATACCACCACAAACTCTTCACCACCCCAACGGGCTAATAGGTCGTCATTACGCATTTGGCTTTGTAGCAATTGTGCGAGTTCATACAATACGTGGTCACCCACAAGATGACCGTGATTGTCATTAATTCGCTTAAAATGATCTATATCGATAATGGCAACCGAGATAGGGTATTGAAGAGACGATGACGGCTTGAGTAATGGGGGAATGGTATTGCTATCTGTGACGTTATCGATAACGGATGAGTGTGCTACAGGTGACAACGGTGCTTTACCCTCTGCTCTCCGCGGTGGATGTACTGTGTCGGTATTTGCGGCAGGGATGGTAAGCAGTTTATCGAGTACTACATCGAGCTTTTCACGGTTATAAAGTCCGGTGAGTTTATCTGTTTCAGCCATTTTTTGGATTTCTATATTGCGTAGCGCGAGCTTTTTATAGGCTGAAAAACGGGTTTTTTCGTAATATCGCAATAATAAAATTTGCGCAATACACACCTCAATAACGTTAAATAAAGATCCTGTTCCAAAGGTCACTGGCTGAGGGTTTTGAGTTTGCAGGTAAACTAATAAGGCACATACGCTAAATGTGACGCATGAAATAAACGTTCCCCATTTTCGACCAATAAGAAAAAACGAAAAAGGTGGAATGAGCGTTGCCCAAAATAATGAGTGGGAGTGACCCTTAGTCGAGATCACAAACAGCATGATTAAACTGGCTACCATGATGGTGACAGCCCATGATGTTATTTTAACATGTCCCGTTTTGCGAAAGCGGTAGTAAATACCCAATGAGGTTAATAAACCGAAACCATCGAGTAAGGCATATTGATAACCTTCAAAATAGAACAGGTTGATCAGGGTAAGAATGAGAAAGTAACTCGTGGTAATGAGTAACGAATGCTCGATTAAGCGAATGCGCCAGTAATCGGAATGATCAGGCGGATATTGAGGGAATTTTTTGTACCAAAATCTAATCATAAGCAACTTCCATGGAGAATTAAGCGAACACTAATTTTGTAAACTCGATAACAATATCATTCAAGCCATTACTCGTTGATCATTAATAATAGATAAAATATTGAAAATAACCGCCTAAATAAACGATTATTACATGATTATGGCATGACAGAGTGATGATCGTTTCATGGTTTTGTTTGAATGAACATCTGAATGTCAAAACCAGCACCCATAGTATGTTAGTCAGTCATACTGATAGGACTTTTGGGGTCATCTATCTGTTGTTTTTTTTGGGTTAAGAGCCTAAACCAAAACCATATTGATGGTCAACAATATGGCCAACAATGGACATCCATGAGTATTGCCAAATGTTGTCATCCCATTGCTGATATTTAGCGTCACCGATAGCGCGATATCACTCAGCGGCAAAACTCATGGTTTCTACTTCAACCCAGCTCGCCATTGTAGAGACTTATTTATGCCCACAAATTCATATTGATTTAACCGATACGGTAAACTTGAAGCATGTGGTTTGGCAACGTATCATGCGTTTTTTATTGTGATGAGCCCAATATAATGCGCCATTTAACCACTCGTTATCATATCGACACTCCTGAAGACTTTATTACGGCGAATCAACAAACGATGCTGACGCGGCTTGCTACTCGTGCCATTGTGGTGCGTGATAACCAGATACTGATGTTATATACACAACGTTATCATGACTATTCATTGCCTGGTGGTGGGGTTGATGCGGGTGAGGATATAGAGCAAGGGCTTATTCGCGAGTTACAAGAAGAGACGGGCGCCCAAGACATTCGCAATATTAATGCGTTTGGTTTGTATGAAGAATATCGTCCTTGGCTGCGAGATGGCCATACGTCGGTTAATATGCTGTCTTATTGCTTCACTTGTGATATCGACAATCAACTGGCTGAGACCCAATTTGAAGCTCACGAAATTAATAACGGCATGATGCCAGTATGGATTGATATTGATGAAGCGATTGAGCACAACCTTGAGACTATCGCCAACAGTAGCAAAAAAGGCTTATCGATTGAACGAGAAACCTTTCTGCTGAAACTGATTAAACAAGAGTTACTGAGCCAGTATTAAGCCTGTGAGGATGAATGAGTCAAGCGCTATATGCAGACCATTGCTCTGTTAGCAGGGTGTTGTTAACGTCAGTTTCGGGTTTTGAGACTAGCCTATAGACAGTTCTTTAGCTCTTGTTGCCGCGCATGCCATTGCGCTGGCAACGAGTTCATCAAGCTCACCATCTTGAAATGCCAATATGGCTTGTTCTGTTGTCCCTTTAGGAGAGGTCACTTGGTGGCGAAGGTTAGTCAAATTATGCTGACTATTAATCGCCATTGATATCGCTCCCATCGCACTGTGAAGCACTGCTTTAATGGCAGTTTCTTTTGGGAGTCCTTGTTCAATGGCGGCTTTTTCCATCGCTTCTAAAAATAAGAATAAATACGCTGGAGAGCTGCCTGCTGCGGCCACTATGGTAGACATTTGACTTTCATCTTGTAGCCATACGGTTTCACCAACGGCACGCATCAGACTTTCTGCGAGTGCAATGTCATTATCGTGGGTGTTAGGACCTGCGAATAAACCTGTTAATCCTTCACCAATGGCGGCCGGCAAGTTTGGCATGGCACAAATGACTTTGGGTGAATGATTTAGTTTTTGGCAGATCGTGGCATGTTTTATTCCCACCGCAATCGAGATGACTAATTTACGGTTATCGTGTTGCATAACCTCACTCAATTGTTCACACACCACAGGTACCACAAAAGGCTTAACGGCAACAATGATGACATCGGCAAATGCTACTGCGGCAGTATTATCTTGATGCACCCTAACATTGAATTTATCGATTAAGTTGTGTCGGGTGGTTTTGCTTGGGGCGCACACTAAAATATTGGCACTGTTATGACCTTGTTTCAGTAGGCCGCTGATAATGGCTTTTGCCATGTTGCCGCCACCGATAAAGGCGATACAAGTATTGGGATCTAATGGTTGATGTTGAGAGATAATAAACTCCGAAAGTGTCTCTAAAAAGAAAAGGCCATGCTTTCGCTTGGCCTTTTGTCTGTAATACCTATTTGATTATGCGCGGACTTGACCTTCACCGCTGACTAAGTATTTCTCAGTGGTGAGTGACTCAAGACCCATTGGGCCGTAGGCATGCAATTTACTCGTCGCAATACCAATTTCAGCACCTAGACCGAGTTCGCTCCCATCAGAAAAACGTGATGACGCATTGACCATGACGACCGAAGCATCCACAGTGCGTTGAAAACGCGTAGCCGTTGAGTCATTTTGGGTACAAATCACTTCAGTATGATGGCTACCAAAGCGGCGGATATGATTGATAGCATGATCAAAATCAGTCACTTGTCTAATCGCAATTTCTAAATCTAAATATTCTTGGCCAAAATCATCATCACTAATGACGTTGGCATGCTCAAAATATTGTTGGGCATTTTTACTGACATTAATTCGCACCTTATGTGCGGCAAGCTCGGCTGCCACTTTCGGTAAAAAGGCTGCGGCTACGTCTTGATGTACCAATAATCCCTCTAGGGCATTACATACACCCGTGCGTTGAGTTTTGCCGTTAAGCAATAAAGACATCGCAATATCGAGATCGGCATCTTTATCAACATACAGATGACAAACACCTTTAAAGTGCTGAATAACAGGGATTTTGCTGTTATCAGTAACAAAGTTGATTAAGCCTTCTCCACCACGTGGAATAATGACATCAATAAAGTCACGCTGCTGCATTAGTTCCAGCATTAAGGCACGATCCGGATCGGGTATCACGGTAATAAGCGCCGGTGGTAACTGATTTGCTTGCAAGACATTCTGTAAAATCGAAGCAATGATTTTACTTGAATGTAATGCTTCTTTACCGCCACGCAGTATCACGGCATTACCCGATTTAAAACATAACGCGCCTGCATCAGCGGTGACATTTGGGCGTGCTTCATAAATCATGCAAACGACCCCTAAAGGTACGCGCATTTTTTGAATATTAAGCCCATTTGGTCGCTGACATATTTCACGTACTCTGCCAACCGGATCGGGTAACGACGCCACCGTTTCGATGCCTGCAGCCATTGATTCAATGCGCTCTGATGTCAGAGTCAGTCTGTCTATCATTGCCGCGCCTAATTCAGCTTTTTCGGCATGGTCAAGATCCAATAAATTAGCTTTGATGATATCGTCGCTATGAGCTCTAAGTGCTCGGGCCATATCAAGTAAAATGGTATTTTTAACTTGCTCATCTAATAGGGCTAGAGTTTGTGCAGCATTAGCTGCGGCTTGTGATAAGTCTTTAATTAAACTCATATTTGCTCCAATATGGCGATGTTTTTGTCAGAGATCAGTGGGCCTGTCTTTTGCTGGGCATTGTTGGCAAACTCACGATCTTCTTTATCTGCAATAAAATGTAATAAACAACTACTATAGTTTGATTTGGCTTTTGCCAATTTAGTGCCATCGCCTTTGCGCACTAAAACGGTATCGCCGACGGAAAAGTTGCCTCTTACGGCCACTACATCGTCACTGGTCAGTTGGGTATCATGTTTTTGAAGGTCGGCGCTAAAGTCATTTTCGACGATTAATTCACCTAAAATTTGTGATGTATGCGTCATCCAATGTAATAGATCTTTCATTGGTACATCATATGGCTCAAATAAAGTGCCCGGGTTTTGACCTTTAAGAAGCTGATTAAATGTGTCTGCATCAAAGCCATCCACAATCATAGTTTCAATGCCGTGTGAAATGGCTTTCTCTGCAGCCTCAATTTTGGTAAACATACCGCCAGTACCCACACTACTGGTGGCACCGCCTGCCATCGCGTAGATGTCGGCATTGATTTCACTGACTTGCTTAATTAGTGTGGCATCATCATGTAAATTAGGGTTTTTAGTATAAAGCCCTTTTACGTCTGAGCAGATAATTAACGCGTCGGCATCCGCTGCGGCTGCGACCATGGCGGATAAATTGTCATTGTCTCCAACGCGTAACTTAGCTGTGGTAGCAGCATCATTTTCGTTGATAATGGGTAGTAGCCCATGCTCTAACAGGGTGGCAATGGTATTTTTAATGCTGATATAACGATCACGATCGCGTAAATCACCGTGGGTGAGTAATAGCTGCGCCGAAGGGAAATCGAACAACTTATCCCAAGTTGCCATCATATCGGCCTGGCCTGCTGCTGCCATCGCTTTTTTGAGCGACACCGTTGGTTCTGCAAGGTCAGAGAATAGATGTCTTCCCGCAGCAACGGAGCCTGAAGACACCAACACAACTTGGCATCCTTGAGCACGACAGGTGGCGATAAACTGGGCTATACCTAATAAATAACGACTGCTACAGCCTTGTTGGTTAGGTGCAATTAACGCGCTTCCCACTTTAACGACAATCCGTTTCCAATGGGTAGTTGACATAGTATGAATATCTTCCATCTTTACAGTTCCTCAGCTAAAACACGATTGGCTTTATGAAAAGTCTTAACGGTTTTATGGCAAGGGTCGGCATCCAGTGCACTGGTAATAAAAATCACTACACTGCTGACAATAAAGCCGGGGATCATTTCGTACATCACGCTGGATAACGCTTTTCCATCTGCAAGTACAGGAGCATATATCCAAAATAGGACGGTGATAGCACCTGATAAAATACCCGCGACAGCCGCTTTATGGGTCAGGTTCTTTTTATATAGGCAACACAGTACCAGTGGACCAAAGGCCGCACCAAATCCAGCCCATGCATTGCTGACTATCGATAAGATACTGTTTGAGCGATCGAGCGCCAGTAAGCTGGCGACAATACCGACACCTGCTACACCATAACGTCCCATTTTGACCATTTCTTTCTCAGTTGACTCTTTTTTCGAAATAACTCGATAAATGTCTTCGGTCAGAGAACTTGACGACACTAATAACTGTGAAGAAATCGTGCTCATAATGGCAGCTAAAATGGCTGCTAAAAGGAAGCCACTGATTAGTGGGTGAAACAATAATTCAGAAAAGACAATAAAGATGGTTTCAGGATCGCCTATTTTCATGTCGAATTTATTGGCGTAGGCAATACCCACTAGACCTGTTGCCAGCGCACCAATAATGGTGACTGTCATCCAACTCATGCCAATTCGTCGTGCTGCTTTGATATCAGACACTGAACGGATAGCCATAAAGCGCACGATAATGTGTGGCTGACCAAAATAACCTAGGCCCCAAGACAGACTGGAAATTAACCCGAGCATTGTGACATTTTGCATCGCATCAGAAAAATGCGGGATCGACTCATAAGCAAAGCCCATCATTTTATCAGCACTGCTAAACTCTTGATATGCCACAACGGGTACCAGAATCAAGGCAACAAACATGATACAGCCTTGAACAAAGTCAGTCATGCTGACGGCTAAAAAACCACCGAGTAAGGTATAAGATACAACCACACCTAGGGTAATCACCAGTCCGAGTTCATAATTTAAATCAAATGCAGAGACAAATAATTTTCCCCCAGCGACGAGTCCTGCCGAGGTATATAAGGTAAAGAAGATAACAATGATAATCGCCGCGATAATCCGCACATGACTGTTTGGTGCGTGGAAGCGTTTAGCAAAAAATTCAGGGATCGTTAGGGAGTCACCCGCAACTTCGGTATAAACCCGTAATTTAGGTGCCACGATCAAATAATTAATCAATGCCCCCGCTAATAGGCCTATCGCAATGTAGATGGTTTCGAAGCCGACTAAGAACATGGCACCTGGCAAGCCCATTAGCATCCAGCCACTCATATCGGATGCACCTGCTGACAGTGCGGTAACTTGTGGGCTGACTTTACGGCCACCCAAAATATAACCCGATACATCGCTGGTTGATTTTTTATATGCAAACAATCCAATGCTTAGCATTACGAGAAAATAGATTGCTAATGAGACATAGGTTAGGTAATGCATATATTATTTGCCTCCTAACGCTTTATCATGTTGAATCCCATTAGGTTTCAACATGACAAAGAGATAGGTGCTTAAAATGGCGCATAAACACAATAACTGCGAAGCTTCTTTCAGCTTTAATGTTGTGGTGTTCCAAATGGTTGTAATGAGATTTTCTTCGCTTGACGTGTCCGTTGACATATTGAGCTCCTGGGTTCTGGTTAATCGGTTTATTGCTAAATAATTTATATTCAGCAATAAAAAACCACCAAATTAGTTAGTGGTCTAATCATATTAACATCATTTGGGGTAAAATTTCCAATCTAATCTCAGACAGAAAGATAATGGAAGCGTACTTTTGGCGTCGCTCCAGCTTATTTATTTATTGGAAACATTTACTGTACGGCTGGTGATCACGGCTCATTACTCGATGCAACTGCTTAAGGATTGTTTGATTATAGGTGTGTGTTTTTTCTGAATAAAATTAAATTATATTTATAAGTTATTGTATTGATATTAATTGTGTTTTAATTCTTTAGTGAGTAAATTTTAGGTTTAAATGTTGTTACGTTTAAAGTCGTTGATCTAGCTTGTCTATCGAACAACCTCTTTCGGACTAACGTGACACGATATTACTAGGCGATGATAATGCATAAGTAAAACGGGTATAGATGATTATAGAACGAATGATTCGAGCTCAAGCAATCTAATTAAGATAGTTTGAATTCAAATTTATTGGATTTACACCTTTCAGGTTGATTTGATCTATCGACCATGTCTCGCCCCCTCAAAGCCTTTATAACGTCAATGGTTTTAAATCGCTTGTGCATAGCATTAACCTTATAGAATCAGGATTGCGGTTTCAGTAGATAGTCGCTGACTCAGTGAGGTCGCGCGTTAGTTAATGGTGCATGTTAATCCCGTAATAGTGCAAATTTGTGTGACTAAATAAGCGTCATGTTGCGATTTTTCATATTACTACTGTATTTAAATAGACGTTCGGTCTAATATAGGTGTTATGAATAATTTAAGCTTAGATTCAATGTCGAGTCCACACACAAGTGCAACCGAGAAACCGCGTCGTGGCCGGCCACCTAAAATATCGCGTGATAATCCTGATACGCGGGCAGAGCTTATCCGAAGTGGCCTTGAGCAACTAACAGAGCAAGGTTTTGCTTCATCGGGTATTGAACCTATTTTGAAAAAGGTGGGCGTACCAAAAGGCTCTTTCTATCATTACTTTGCCAGTAAAGAGGCTTTTGGACAGGTGGTATTGCAAAATTATGCCGACTATTTTTTACGTAAACTTGAAATTCACCTTTTAGATGAATCTTATTTACCCCTAACACGGATCCGTCATTTTGTAGCAGATGCTAAAGCAGGAATGATCCGTTATGAATTTAAGCGTGGTTGTTTGGTGGGGAACTTAGGTCAAGAAGTGGGTGTATTACCCGACAGTTTTAGACCGCAAATTATTGAGATATTCGTTAGCTGGCAAGACTGTCTAGCCCGTTGTCTTAAGGATGCACAACTACATGGCGAGCTTGCAGAAAGTGCAAATTGCCAGCTTTTAGCCGAAAACTTTTGGGTAGGTTGGGAGGGCGCAGTAAGTCGAGCAAAGTTGGTGCAGCAGGCCACACCGCTAGATAATTACTGCGACCTTTTCATGGCCGCATTACCTAAATAACCTTAGCTTACTGACCCCTTCTCTTAAGTCGAGTTGAGGTTAATAAAATTTTTAATTATTAATAGACGACCAGTCTAAATTAGGAGCACATGATGTTTAATGGCATGTTAATTGAGAAAGATGATCAAGGTTACCGCACCACAGTGAAAAGTATTGATGAAAGTGTGCTATCTGAAGGTGATGTTACGGTAAAAGTGCTTTATAGCACGCTTAATTACAAAGACGCCCTCGCCATTACCGGTAAAGCGCCCGTGGTGAGAACCTTTCCTATGGTGCCCGGCATAGATTTAGTGGGCATAGTAGAACACAGCGATAGCGCTAAGTTTGCCACTGGCGATACGGTATTATTGAATGGTTTTGGCGTAGGTGAAAATCATTGCGGGGGCTTGGCAACTAAAGCGCGTTTAAAAAGTGAATGGCTTATTCCATTGCCAAGTGCGTTTTCACCGCAACAAGCTATGGCGATTGGCACCGCAGGCTATACTGCGATGTTATGTGTAATGGCACTTGAGAAAAATGGCCTAACCCCAGATAAAGGTGAAGTGCTAGTAACAGGCGCTAATGGCGGTGTTGGCAGTTTTGCTATCGCTATTTTAGCTAAGCTCGGATATCACGTAGTGGCTTCTACTGGCCGTGTTGATGAAAGCGACTACTTGAAAAAGCTAGGGGCTAAAGACATTATTGATCGCGCGACCTTATCTGAAGCGGGTCGTCCATTGGCCAAAGAGCGTTGGGCAGGTGCGGTTGATTCTGTTGGCAGTCATACATTAGCCAATGTGTGTGCCAGTATGAAATATGGCGGGACGGTTGCAGCATGTGGTTTGGCACAGGGTATGGATTTTCCTGCTAGCGTAGCCCCTTTTATTTTACGTTGCGTGACGTTAGCGGGTGTCGACAGTGTAATGCGACCTTTAGCCGATCGTATTGAGGCATGGCAACGTCTGGGCGAGATCATTGACCCTGCCGTTTTCGATGACATTGTTCACGAAATCAGCTTGACTGAAGCGATTGATGTGGCAAGTGACTTATTGGCAGGTAAGGTTCGCGGTCGTGTGGTTGTTGATGTAAATCGTTAATCTAATGAGCGTCAACATCGCTAGTATAAGCTAACATGGTTGTCAGTCAGAGTTTATTTGGCTGACAACATTCAACGCCGTTACAATAACTGACGTTCGCAACCGGCTATGGTTTGATTAATCGCTATTTGGTTTAAAACGTTATTTGATCCAATAGGCAGATTACTTTACCTTGTGTTAACGAACCATAACGTATTTTTCCTCGATATCTTTCAGCCTTGTTGTCATATCAGTCTGGTAGCAATAGTAGTAGCAGTCATATCAGTCTGGTAGTAATAAATCAGAAGGCGATTGTTAACTGCCGCGTGAAAAATAATGGGTTTTATTTAACTCAGCGTTAGGGCATGTGCAAGATGCATAAAGACGATGGCGCATTTTAACGGTAAACTAGACATATTTATAGAGATAGCTTTTTGAGGTCATGAGATAGCATGATAGAACTACAGCAAAATAATCCACTCCACGGTTTAAAATCAGAAACGATGATCTCTGAATTAGTGGCATTTTATGATTGGAAAATTTTATACGCCGCGATGCATTTAGAATGTTTTAATACCAATCCGAACACGGCCGCGTGTGTTTCGTTTCTTAAGAAGACTGAGTGGGCGAGGGAGCGTGTTGAAAACTTTTATCTATACCGTTTCAAGCGTATGCCAAAAGGCAACTCAGCCCAGTTTGAGTTAAAACCCCGTGAACGCGGTTTTGCTGACGGTATAAAACCGCGTAAACCTCAGCCGTTAACGGTTGAGTTAGTCGCCGAGATGAAAGCCAAAGCCACCGCTGATTATGACCAGATGAAACATAATCAAAGTCGTTCATATGCTTCTTCGTCATCTTCTTCAAATTCATATTCTTCGTCGAGTCGCTCAAATGACAGTGATGCAGTGACACAGCGCAGTAATAACAAAAAGCCGCAGCCTACATTTGATCCCCATAATCCGTGGAATAAATAACCACTAGACTGATCTCATGTCAAAGGACGCTATAAAAGGGAAAAGCCTAGATGCTAGGACGCTACGCTGCTAGATGCTATACAGGCGAAAAGCCTAGATGCTAGGACGCTACGCTGCTAGACGCTATACAGGCGAAAAGCCTAGATGCTAGGACGCTACGCTGCTAGATGCTATACAGGCGAAAAGCCTAGATGCTAGGACGCTACGCTG
>NZ_JBEOPI010000038.1:0-42859 GCF_040309905.1 Shewanella sp. CAL98-MNA-CIBAN-0140 | reverse complement strand
CTAGGTCGTTGGCTTGGGGTGCGTATTTTACGCATTTCCCGTTTCGCGTCAAGTGTTTTTTCAAACTTTCTTTTCGCCTTGAACTCAGTGTTTTGAACCACTTAATTCAACCTAACTCGGTGACTGCTTTCGCTGTCTGCCGTGTCAGTGGATGCGCATTATAGGCAATACAAGATTTAGCGCAAGCCCTTTTTCAATGGATTTATCAAAACAACGCCTAACCGAACACAATTCAAACAAAGCGATGTTAAAACGATTAAAATCACATCAAAACCTATCAATTCATAACTTAATTAGTCCTTTTATTGTTTGTTCTTGTTTGTTTACTCATACAAGAAACAATAAAAGGGAAACTAACTATAGTACAAATTTGCTGAATGAAAACACAAATGGCGATTAGATCATATTAAAATGAAAGATGCCTACTGCTAAGTAGGCATCATTAAGCAATCAAAGAAGACTAGTTGGAAGTTAGAGGTGGACTTAACAGAGCTTAAAGCAATGAGGCTCCATTAATAGCAGGTCTTATTGGACATCATCTTTTTGTTGTACTTTATCAGTTGGTGCTGAATGGGAAGATGAATGGCTATGGTTATCAGACTGAGTGGTTTTTTTGCTTATCGGTTCATCACCCATTATGTGTTCTACTTTTAGCTTCTTAATCGTTTTGATAGTGATCACGGGTCCAGAGAGTGCATATATATAGAAACCAAGACAAAGTATGATTGCAGGTTCTACAGAGATAATAACGAAGACCCCTACCAGCAATAACATAACAATGAAATTCACTTTCCCCCGCCAGTCTACTTCCTTAAAGGAATGATAACGGAAATTACTCACCATCAGTAAACCCGTTAACGCAGTGATGATTGCCACTATATAGCTAATATCTGTAGGGTCGACTTCATATTTAGTGCCGCTCCAAATACTCCCAGCAATTAATGCAGCAGCTGCAGGACTTGCAAGCCCTTGAAAAAATCGTTTATCCGCCACACCCACTTGAGTGTTAAATCGAGCTAATCTTAATGCTGCACATGCACAATAGATAAATGCAGCTAACCAGCCGATTTTACCTAAATCCTGCAGGGCCCAGTTGTAGGCAAGAATGGCTGGCGCCATGCCAAATGAAACCATATCGGCCATACTGTCATATTCAGCTCCGAAATCACTTTGTGTATTGGTAAGCCTTGCGACTCTGCCATCAAGTCCATCACAAATCATGGCAATAAAGATAGCAATTGCAGCAGACTCAAAGTGGCCGTTCATTGATGAAATGACAGCATAGAAACCAGAAAACAATCCTGCTGTTGTAAATAAGTTAGGTAATAGGTAAATACCTTTATTTTTTACTGGGTGATCAGGCGATTTTTGCATACACTTCAATCATTACCGTTTTAGATGTTGAATTTATACTCAAAGATAGCATATTTTGAAACATTCAAGCATAACGTCAATTAGCTCTAGGATACTCACATGAGAATTATGCGGATAGTGATTGGTTTGGCCACGTTAGCATTTAGTACATCCACACTAGCGGCGGCGATTTACACTTGGGTCGATACTGCTGGTGTTGTACATTACAGCCAGCAACAACCCTTGAGTGTAGATGCTCGCAAGATTTATAGTGAAGATATAGAACCATCGAAAATTGGAACTCACACCCCACAAAAAAAGGTCTCAACTAAAGTGGAGTCTGAATTAGAACGATCGGCAAAAATCATTAATGAAAAAGATAAGCAACAGGCCAAAGATATCTGTGAAAGTGCTAAGCACAGCCTTAATGTGTTAAAGAGTCACAGCAAATTAAATCAGCAAAATAAAGATACTGGCGAGTCGGTCGTAATGACAGAAGAGCAAAGGCAAGCTGCAATTGCTGAAAATACCGAACGAGTTAGCTTATTTTGTCAGAGTAAATAATAGAAAAAGGGAGCTGATGCTCCCTTTTTTATGCCGATGTCATCTAATAATTCTCAATAACATTATTGAATAAATGCTAGCTTGCCATCTTCCACTATGACTTTAATCATTTTACCCGGTAGCAATTGACCCCGAAGTAATTTTTGAGCTAATGGATTCTCTACTTCTTGTTGTAATGCTCGTTTTAACGGCCTTGCACCATAAACAGGATCGAATCCAGCTTCAGCGATTAATGATAATGCCGCATCAGACAATTCAATATCGAACTCCTTTTCAATCAAACGTTTGCGCAGCAACTCAAATTGAATACTGGCAATATGCTTGATGTTTGCAGCGTCTAAGGGATGGAATACCACAGACTCATCGATTCGATTTAAAAACTCGGGACGGAAACTTTGCGTCACAACATTCATAACCCCGGCTTTCATCTCCTCATATGTCGTATGACCAAAGCCCTCTTGGATAATATCTGACCCAAGGTTTGAGGTCATAATAATCACAGTGTTTTTAAAATCGACCGTTCTACCTTGACCATCGGTTAAGCGACCATCATCTAACACTTGCAGTAATACATTAAATACATCCGGATGCGCCTTCTCAACTTCGTCTAACAAAATGACAGAGTAAGGTTTACGACGTACCGTTTCGGTTAAATATCCGCCTTCTTCATAGCCAACATAACCGGGAGGAGCCCCGACTAGACGCGACACAGTGTGTTTTTCCATAAACTCAGACATGTCGATACGTACCAAAGCGGATTCGCTATCGAATAAAAATTTAGCTAACGCCTTACACAGCTCAGTTTTACCGACACCTGTCGGTCCAAGGAATAAAAATGAACCGATTGGACGTTGAGGATCGGCAAGACCAGCACGACTACGACGAATAGCATTCGATACTGCATCAACGGCTTCATTTTGACCGATGACACGTTGGTGGAGTGCATCCTCCATGTGTAACAGTTTTTCTCGTTCACCTTCAAGCATTTTTGACACCGGAATACCGGTGGCTTTTGATAGCACTTCAGCAATTTCAACATCAGTAACTTTATTACGCAGCAATGTCATATCTTGCATTTCAGCTTGTGATGCTAAATCCAACTGTTTTTCAAGCTCAGGAATACGCCCATATTGCAATTCTGACATTCGAGTTAAGTCACCGGCGCGTCGAGCCACTTCCAAGTCCATTCTCGCTTGTTCGAGATCGGCCTTAATGTGCTGTGTGCCTGCCAATGCGGCTTTTTCGGTATGCCAAATTTCATTCATCTCAGCCGCTTTACTTTCAACATCTCTCAATTCATGTTGTAAAAAATCAAGACGTTTACGACTGGCTTCATCGGACTCTTTACTTAACGCTTGTTCTTCTAACTTAAGCTGAATCGCACGACGTTCTAATCGATCTAGCGCTTCTGGCTTAGAGTCAATTTGCATCCTGATACTAGACGCTGCTTCATCAATTAAATCGATGGCTTTATCAGGCAATTTTCTATCTGAAATATAACGATGCGACATCGTAGCGGCGGCCACAATAGCAGGATCGGTAATCTCAACATGGTGATGTAATTCGTAACGCTCTTTTAAACCACGTAAAATGGCAATCGTGTCTTCAACACTGGGCTCATCTACAATCACTTTTTGAAAGCGACGTTCTAGTGCGGCATCTTTCTCAATATATTGTCGGTATTCATCGAGTGTTGTGGCCCCGACACAATGCAAGTCACCACGAGCCAACGCGGGTTTAAGCATATTACCGGCATCCATCGCGCCCTCGCCTTTACCGGCTCCCACCATAGTGTGTAACTCATCAATGAATAAGATAACTCGGCCTTCTTCTTGGGATAGCTCATTTAAGACCGCTTTTAAACGCTCCTCAAACTCACCGCGGTATTTGGCTCCCGCAATTAACGAGCCCATGTCTAATGATAATACCCGCTTATTTTTAATCCCTTCAGGGACTTCACCATTGATAATACGTTGCGCTAACCCTTCAACAATGGCGGTTTTACCCACACCTGGCTCACCAATAAGTACTGGGTTATTTTTAGTGCGGCGTTGTAATACTTGAATAGTGCGACGGATCTCTTCATCACGACCAATAACAGGGTCTAATTTACCTTGCTCAGCGCGCTCAGTTAAATCAACGGTAAATTTTTTCAATGCTTGGCGTTGATCTTCAGCATTGGGATCATCGACTTTCTGTCCGCCACGCATGTCCTCGATGGTTTTCTCCATTAATTCTTTACTTGCACCAGAGTCTTTTAATGCTTTGGCAAGGGGATCATTATTTTCCAATCCGGCCAAGACAAACAATTCCGATGAAATGAATTTATCTTTACGCTTTTGAGCCAGTTTGTCACACAGATTCAGTAAACGAATTAATCCCTGTGACAGCTGAACATCACCACCAGTACCTTCAACTTGCGGTAAACGCTCTAACTCTTGACTAATAGCTGAGCGAAGTGCGCTTACGCGAATACCCGCTTGGGTGAGTAAAGAATGAATAGAACCAGAATCTTGATTTAATAGCGCCATCATTAAATGAAGAGGTTCAATAAATTGATGATCGCGTCCCAATGCTAGTGATTGGGCATCAGAAATGGCAATTTGAAACTTATTAGTCATACGATCGAGTCTCATACAATCTCCTAGGATCTGATACTAATATAACGGGAAATTAATTCAGAAATGAATAATTTGTTAACTTAAAGATGGGGGGCATTTAATGTAAATTCAAGCTTAAAACATAACCTAGATCAAAAAATTGTTGTTTTTTTGAGCGCCATAACAAAATTTAGGCCTTAAGCCAGATTAGCGAAGCCATTCGACCCGTTTGTTTGTTGCGACGATAAGAAAAGTAATCAGGATCGGTAAAGGTACACACATCAGCACTATAGGTTTGAATTACACCAGCTGCAGACAAACGCAACCTTGCTAATCCGACCAAATCGCCTAAATACTTGCTGTTGTGGCCAACAAAGTGCATTGAAGCTTGTGGGTCTTTATTGATAAAAGCATCACGCACCTCACTGCCAACCTCAAAGGCAGAAGGGCCAATTGCAGGCCCTAAGTATGCGATCAAACTTGACGGTGGAGAATGAAACATCGCCAATGCCTGCTCGATAACGCCCTCACACAAACCTCGCCATCCAGCATGAACAGCGGCCACTTCACTGCCTTGTTGATTGCACAACAATATGGGTAAACAATCGGCGGTCATTACCGTGCAAACATGGCCAAACTGATTACTGTAACTGCCATCCGCTAATGCTATAGCGCTACCTGGTATCAATGTTTGTACATCAACAACGTTAGTACCATGAACTTGCTCGAGCCAAGTTGGCTCAGCTGGCAACGACAATCGTTGGCGTAAAATGGCACGATTAGCCAATACATGTTGAGGCTTATCACCTACATGGAGCCCTAAATTTAGACTATCAAAAGGGCTTAAACTGACACCGCCATAACGATTAGTCATCGCAATGGCGACATTATCAGGTATTGGCCAATCGTGCTTGAGCATTATAAATACACTATCGGATGAAGCTCAGTATCTACTCGAAGTGCTTTTGTCAGCTCAACCATGTCATCAGGAATAGGCGCATGCCAAGTCATGATCTCACAGGTGAAGGGATGAGCAAGTTCTAAACGCACGGCGTGTAAAGCTTGGCGCTTAAAGCTTTTAAGTAATTCAAAAAATTCTGGGCTAGCGGATTTAGGCGGACGAGGACGGCCACCATAAACCGGATCGCCCACTAACTCATGACCAATATGTGCCATATGAACACGAATTTGATGAGTACGACCAGATTCTAAACGTAAACGCAAACGAGTGTGAGCACGAAACTTTTCTGCAACACGGTAATGAGTCACCGATGGACGACCACCATGGATCACTGCCATTTGAGTACGACGAGTAGCATGACGTTCGATAGGCTCATCAACCGTACCACCCGCCGTCATAGTGCCTAATACAATCGCTTCATATTCACGAACGATATCGCGAGCTTGTAGAGCTGCAACTAAATGGGTTTGTGCTTCAACCGTTTTAGCGACAACCATTAACCCTGTGGTGTCTTTATCTAAGCGGTGGACAATACCAGCTCTTGGAACATGCTCAATATCAGGACAATGGTGCAATAATGCGTTCATCAATGTACCGTCGGCATTACCCGCACCAGGATGGACGACCAAACCAGCTTGCTTATTAACCACTAAAATATGATCATCTTCATAAATAATGTTGAGGGCGATATCTTGCGCTTTTGCCCGCACTTCTTCTTCGATAGTCGCGGTCACTTCTATCTGTTGAGTTTCGAAAACCTTTTCCCGTGGCTTGTCGACTGTGATACCGTCAATAGTAATTGCACCAGATAGGATCCATTCCTTGATGCGTGTGCGCGAGTAGTCAGGGAACAAACCAGCTAATGCTTGGTCTAATCTCAGACCGGTTTGTGTTGCTGTGATCTCGCTTTTTAGATTAATCTCTTGTGTCATAGGAACCGTACCCCAGTTTTGGGGTCCAAAGTGAATGAGCTATCTGTTACAATCGGATGTTTTCTATTTTACCGTGATTTTACCGTGAAATAGAAAAAATCTTAACAACAACTTAAAAAGAATTGAATTCAAGTATGCATAAAATTGCCAAAGTTGCCGCACTAGTATTACTTTCACTGGCTATTACAGCCTGTAGTAGCAGTCCAGAAGACGTTGATGTTGCCAGTAAAGCATCACCTGACGTCTTGTATTCTCAAGCACGAACGTCAATGGAATTAGGTAATTACTCTAAAGCCGTCCGTTCACTTGAAGCATTGGACACTCGTTTTCCATTTGGTCCGCACAAAACTCAAGTTCAATTAGACTTGATTTTTGCGTATTACAAAATGGATGATGCCGCCTCAGGACTTGCCAATATTGATCGCTTTTTACGCCTCAATCCAACGCATCCTAATATAGATTACGTCTATTATATGCGTGGTTTAACCAATATGCAGGCAGATAATTACTTATTTCACGATTTAATGAATATTGATCGTACCGATCGTGACCCCAAAAATGCCCAAGATGCATTTAAAGATTTTGACCGATTGATTAAATCGTACCCAAATAGCAAGTATGCTGCTGATGCACAACAACGTATGCAGTTCTTAAAGAACCGTTTAGCGAAATATTCTATTCAAGTTGCAGAATATTATATCAAAATGAACGCATGGAGTGCAGCGGCAGTTCGTGCCCAATCAGTCATGGAGAAGTTCCCAGGAACACCTTTAACTGAAAGAGCATTAGAGATAATGGCTAAAGCGTATGACGAGTTAGGTCAGGAAAAATTACAACAAAACGTTAAAGCTGTGATGAAAGCAAATTTTCCAAATAATGAGATATTAACTAACTAGTCATTATTGAAGCTCAACGACAGTTAACGAATATTTAGCATTAAACGCTCCTCGGAGCGTTTTTTTATACCTGACTCATCAGCATTAGTAAATTTCATATCTACTTATTTTACTCTTTTTACTTGGCGCTGTTATCACACCAGTAAAAAGGCACCATAACACCTTTTAACCTAGCAACCATCATAGGAATGAAGTATTTATTACACCATGGTGCTTTGGCTGAATAACACTCGATACGACCAAAATACATCCAAACAAATCTAATTTTGATATAAATATAAAAAAACAGGTTGACTCAGCAGGTCAAAACCCTTTAAATTGCGTCCGTCGCCCGAATAGCTCAGTCGGTAGAGCAGAGGATTGAAAATCCTCGTGTCCCTGGTTCGATTCCGGGTTCGGGCACCATATTTATATTGGTGGCTACAGCGACTAATAAAATAAAGTTATTTTGCAATAATGTTTTGCAGGTGTGGTGGAATTGGTAGACACGTCAGCTTCAGGTGCTGATGCTCGTAAGGGCGTGGAGGTTCAAGTCCTCTCACCTGTACCAAATAACTTTATCTGTTTTAACAAAAAGGCCTCGCATTGCGAGGCCTTTTTGTTTTGATTGTCTATCTCATTTCGAAATGCCAAGACAAACTATGTTGGTTTATTCAAATAGTACGACATCACCCCTTCTTCACTTACGGCAGCTAACTTACGGCAGCTAACTTACAGCAATAGCACACTGTAAATGATCCGTGAGTTCGCCATAAAACTCAGTTGCAAGTTAGCGCTTAAATATCAATATGTCGCAAGGTACTATCAAACCATTTTTCACTGGCAAGTCATTCAACTCGCCAGAACAATCCGCTACCACATAAAAAAGCAATTACATCGGCTCAATATAATCCACCATTAACTGCACGGTTTGTTTACCTCTAAACTCATTAACATCAAGCTTATAGACCACTCGGGCATGTTTAATGGTTGCGTCAGGCCATATTGCTAAATCCACATTAAAGGCAATACCGTCTAACATCGAACTGCCACATTGGGTCTCTAACAATAGCTTTAAATGTTTCTCGCCGACAATGCGCTGCTGGATAACATTAAATATGCCATCAAATAAAGGCTCTTCAAACGACTGTCCCCACGGTCCCGCATTACGTAACATAAATGCAGTATCAAGGGTCATTAGCTCACTTGACAGCTCGCCGTCTGACAGTAACTCTCCGGTCAGCTGTTCATAATCCAATATTTCTCTTACCGCATCATCAAAGGCTTGTTTAAATTGTTCAAATACGTCAGCTTTTAATGATAATCCTGCCGCCATCGCATGACCACCAAACTTAGTTATCATCCCAGGATAGCCACTATTAATGCGTTCGAGTAAATCTCGCATATGCAGTCCTTTAATCGAGCGGGCAGAACCTTTTATTTGGCCATCCCCCGCATCAGCAAAGGCAATAACAGGGCGATGATAGCGATCTTTAATCCGTGATGCCAAAATACCAATCACGCCTTGATGCCAATCATCCTTAAAAATGGCGATGCCCCAGGGTAAATCATCTTCATTAAGCGACACTTGCAATAAACTCTTTAATGCCTCTTGTTGCATGCCGGTTTCAAGTTCACGCCGCTCTTGGTTTAATCCATCCAGTTCGGCAGCCATTCTTCTTGCCAACATGATGTCTTCACACAGTAAGGTTTCTACCCCCAGCGCCATTTCATCTAGGCGGCCAGCAGCATTTAATCTGGGACCAACCGCAAAACCAAAATCGGCAGCAACCATCTTTGCAGGGCTGCGTTTGGCGACTTCTAGCAACGCGGTAATACCAACTCGACAGCGGCCACTTCTAACACGCTGTAAACCAGCATTGACTAAAATACGGTTGTTAGTGTCTAACGACACCACATCCGCGACAGTACCCAAGGCGACAATATCAAGTAATGTTGCCAGATTTGGCTCAGTAATTTGTTGCTGTTGATACCAATTACGTTGCCTTAATTCTGCTCGCAAAGCTGACATCAGATAAAATGCCACACCAACACCGGCAATAGACTTACTGGCAAACTGACAACCAGGCTGATTGGGATTTACAATAACATCAGCATTTGGCAAGCTATTACCAGGTAAATGATGATCTGTCACAACGACGGTCATGCCCAGTAACTTGGCAGCCGCAACCCCCTCAATGGAAGATATCCCATTATCAACGGTAATTAATACATCGGCACTCTTCTTGTAGGCTACCGCAACAATTTCAGGACTTAAACCATAACCATAATCAAACCGATTTGGAATAAGGTAATCAAGCCGTTTAGCACCCATCATGTTTAACGCCAGCATGCATACACTCGTTGAGGTCGCACCATCAGCATCAAAATCGCCAACAATCAAAATTGATTGCTGTGCAACAATCGCATCAGCGATCACTACTGCGGCCTCGGCTAGACCTTTCATCGTCTCGGGACGCAATAACTTACTTAACACTAATTCACAGTTATCTTGATTAACACCACGGCGGGCATAGAGTTGTTTCAGTAATGGCGGTAAAGAACTGGGTAAATGATTATCATCAACCTGAGGGCGACGGACTATATTATGAGACAAAAGGCAACCTTAATCGGGCAATAAGAGAATGGAGCATAACAAAAAGGTGAGCCTAAGCTCACCTTGATTTTACGTTTATAGCACAGGCTATACGACTTTGATTTATAAGTGGGCGTTATAAGTTTGATTCAATAGTACGTAATAATTCTGCCGGAGCTTGATAACCTGGCACCATGGTTCCATTTTCTAAAATCAGTGCGGGTGTACCGTTAACACCAAACGACATACCTAACTTATATTGCGCCGCAATATCAATATCACAACTCGCGGCTTTAACATTGCCACCCGCTTTAGCTTCTGTCATCGCTTTTAAAGGATCTTTAGCACACCAAACGGCTTGCATCTCATCAGCATTTGCAGAAGGAATGCCTGCACGCGGATAAGCTAAGTAGCGAATCGTAATACCTAAATCATTATAGCCTTGCATTTGATTGTGTAGCTTACGGCAATAACCACAGTCGACATCGGTAAATACAGTGACGACATGCTTCTCATTTTTAGCTTTGTAAACCAACATTTCATCTACAAATGGTTCGAGCAATGCGATACGAGGTCCGGCTAGTGCTGCCTCGGTTAAGTTTTTCATGCCGTTGTCGATGTCATACAGATTACCATGAAATAACTTAGCGCCATCTTTGGTGACGTATAACACACCTCGGTCGGTCAGCACTTGATATAAACCGTCGATGGGAGATTGCTGAATTGTCATCACGTTGACACCTAGCGTGTCGGTAAGTTTTTGCTTTAATGCTGATTCGTTGGCTACATCAGACGCAGCTGACACCATTGGAGTGATAACAAGGCTGGCAACAAGGGCTAATGTTTTGGTTAACTTCATGATAATTCCTAAATTACACGGGTTCAAAGTGAATAGACCCGATTTTGTCAATAAAACTTACAGGCTTAGTTTAGCTAACGCAACTAAACTCACAGGCTTAAATGTAAGGATTTGATCAACCTCGCACTCAACCGCGCGGATGATGCTGGCTATGCAATTGCTGCAAACGCACTTTTGCCACATGAGTATATATTTGAGTGGTTGATAAATCACTATGTCCCAACAAAAGTTGTACAACCCGTAGGTCAGCACCGTGATTTAATAAGTGAGTGGCAAAGGCATGTCGTAACGTATGCGGTGATAAATGGCACTCAATTCCAGACCTTGCCGCATACAACTTAATTCGATGCCAGAAAGTTTGCCGAGTCATCATTTGCCCACGACGTGACGGAAACAGTACATCGGACTGTTTCATATTTAACAATTCAGTACGAGCAAACTTAATATACTGTTCAACCTCAGTAATGGCCACTTCACCCAATGGAACCAAACGTTCTTTGCCGCCTTTACCCATCACTCGGACTAAACCTTGACGCAAACTGATTTGCTCCATCGTTAAGCTCACTAATTCAGTCACGCGCAACCCGGTGGCATACAAGAGTTCCAACATGGCTTTATCACGACATTCAATCGGATCGTCGGTATTAGGCTCAGATAATAAACACTCAATTTGTGCCTCAGACAAGGTATCAGGCAACTGACGAACTAACTTAGGCGACTTAATCAATGAGGTCGGATCTTGGCTAATTTGCTTTTTTACCAATAAGTAAGCATAAAAACGCCGTAAACTACTGAGTAATCTGGCGGTACTGCTTTTAGCAAATTGTTTGTCAAAACGCTCTGCGAGGTAGTCGCGCAACACGGCTTGATCAACTTGCAGTAAGTCTTTTCCCTGAGACAACACATAACGTTCTAAATGTTGTATGTCGGTGCGATAGGATGCCAATGTATTATCACTTAACCCGTTAGTTGACCATAAGTCATCAACAAACTGGTTAATTAATGGATCGGGTTGATAAGCAGGTTTGGCCAAAGCAGTTTCCAATAAATAATAAAAAACGACGTTAGATAATCTATCATAACGCCGTTATATTGATCCGTTTATTATGGCCTATTTAACGTTTAAGCCTGCACTTTTTGAAGCCTCTTTTTGGGTAAAAACAAACACACAATCGCGGTCAACGCCGTAGGCAGCAACCAAGCCATACCCTCAGCATGTAATGGCATAAAATCTAAGAAGCTCATGTCCATCCCCGCGGTTTGTAACCCATCGAAAATGCCGAAAAAAAGTGCCACAGTTAGCACTATTCGGTGCGAAAACTCAGGTCGAGCAAAACGCTCCGTTAAGAAAGTGACCAACACTAATGCAATAGCGACTGGGTAAATCGTCATTAACACCGGAATACTCACACTAATTAATTGCGCTAAACCAACGTTTGCAACGGTGGCACACACTGCACTTAGCAGGACAACCAACAATTTATACGACAAGCGCGGTAATAATTCATTAAAAAATTCAGCACACGCAGTAACTAAACCGACTGCCGTGGTTAAACAGGCTAAGGTGACAACGGTCGATAACAATAGTGAACCAAGATTACCGAAGTGATACGTGACGTAGTTGGTTAAAATTTGCCCGCCATTGTCAGCGCCAATGGCAAAATCACCCGCAGAAGCACCAAGATAAAACAAAGAAATATACACAAATGCTAGACCACCAGCAGCAATAAAGGCGGCACGAATTAAATACTTGGTTTGATCAGCGGCTTCATTGACACCTTTTTTGCGTAATAAATCGATGATTAACATACCAAACATCAAAGATGCCAAGGTGTCCATGGTATTATAACCTTCAATAATCCCTTTCGTTAATGGACTATTAATGTAATCACCAACGGGTTGGCTCACCTCTGCGCCAGGAATAATAATCACTGAACTGGCCAATCCCACCAATAATAAAATTAATACTGGCGTAAGCACTTTCCCTACGCTGTCCAGTAATTGGCCTGGATATAAAGATAAAAACATCACCACGGAGAAAAACACTAAAGTATAAATAAGTTGGGCAATATTGAATTCTTTACCGCCTAACATCATCAGTGCATCAGGATTACCGATAAATGGTCTTGCACCAATTTCGAACGCCACCAGAGCGGTACGCGGGGCCGCAAATGCCGGGCCAATAATAATATAAATAGCAATGGCTAATGCCGTTGCAGCAAATCCAGGTAATAATGCCATCACTTTACCGTTGGATTTGGCAACCGCAATTAAGCCTATCAACGGCATACCCACTGCAGTAATTAAGAAACCGAACATCGCAAAAGACATATTCTCGCCAGCAAGCATGCCAGCAAAAGGAGGGAAAATTAAGTTACCCGCCCCTAAAAAAAACGCAAAGGTCATAAATCCTAACCCAAGCGTATCCGTTACACTCATTTTGGTTGTTTGCACTACTCACTCCGCTTTGTTGTTATTTTTTACAAACCTAATTGATTACACCATCATTAGCTACTGCTAAACTGAACCAACAATGATTTGTAAAGTTAAAAATACACTTGAAAAATACTCAATTTGTTAAGACAACAACGGAAACGAGCTGTTAGTTCTATTTTCAGTGTCATGTTCCAGCCAAAATAGCTTAAATTAGACTTTTTACTCAATTTAATGCGTAAAAAAGTGTGCAGACTAATATCAAATATCGCCTTAATACTCAAGCTTCAGCACTCCAAACAATTAAAAAAACCTATTTAGTTGCGATTTGTGGCAAGGCTTGTGTACATATTCAGCACATCTATTGTTTTTAAGTTAATTTAGCATTACAAAAAATCAACGATGACAAGCGCTGGCAATTAAACCGCGACAGTAAAAACCAAAGCCGCTATGATCCTATTGAGTCGTTCATACAGCCCAAAGAGTACTCTATTATCTATGTCTTTTACGTTTAAGCAATTTCATATCGATGATAAACAGTGTGGAATGTCAGTCAGTACAGATGGGGTTTTACTCGGTGCTTGGGCTGAATTATCGCAATCTAGCAACATTCTCGATATTGGTGCAGGAAGTGGCTTGCTAAGCCTGATGGCTGCACAGCGCAGCCCTCATAACGCCAGTATTACTGCTGTAGAATTAGACGGTGCAGCAGCAAATGCCTGCCAATATAATATTCAACAAAGCCCTTGGCCTGAGAAAATTCAGCTATTTCAAGGTGCTATTCAGCATTTTCAACAACAACATAATCAAATATCAGCACCGTTATTCGATCATATCATTTGTAACCCGCCTTACTTTGAACAGGGTTTGCAGGCCAAAAATAGCGCACGAGCCGACGCAAGGCATACCAACACCTTATCTTTCGCTGAGTTACAGTACGTGATCGGTCAATTACTTGCTCCCCAAGGCACGGCTAGTATTATTCTACCGCAACAAAGTTTAGCCCGTTTTAGGCAACAACTTAACGCTCATGGTTTATTCGTTATAAAACACCTTGATGTTATTAGTGTTGAGGGAAAGTCTCCCAATAGAGCACTATTGGCAATACAATACGACCCAATGAGGGTTAATCCCCGACAAACCAATAACAAGGTCACCATTGAAACTCAATGTCTACAACTGGTGATCCGCGACAAACACGGACAATACAGCCAAGCTATGGCAGATTTATGCCGCGAGTTCTACTTAAAGCTTTAGCCTGCTCATTAGGTCAGTTATAATACTCAACTATTTTTCAGCGAGACCCAAGTGCATGCAATTTGAAGATTTCCAGCTCGACCCTAGCTTATTAGAGTCACTCAAGGCCATGGGACATCACAGCCCTACCACAATTCAACAACAAACGATCCCATTGGCCATGGACCAGCGGGATATTTTAGCGCGAGCGCCTACCGGCACAGGGAAAACGGCTAGCTTTTTACTGCCTGCATTACAGCATTTAATCGACTTCCCTCGGCGTTTTGAAGGCCAAGCACGTATTTTGGTGCTAACGCCAACGCGTGAATTAGCCAGTCAAATTCATCGTTATGCAAGTCATTTAGCCACTGGGCTTGATCTTAATATCGTCATCATTACAGGTGGTGTGCCATATGGCCCACAAGAAGAAGCACTTGCAGACAATGTTGATATATTGATCGCCACCCCAGGTCGATTAATGGAATACTTAGATAAAGATAAATTTGATGCCACTGAAGTGGAGATTCTCATTATTGATGAAGCTGATCGTATGCTTGATATGGGATTCTCGTCAGTAGTG
Source organism: Shewanella sp. CAL98-MNA-CIBAN-0140 (assembly GCF_040309905.1). Lineage (NCBI taxonomy): Bacteria > Pseudomonadati > Pseudomonadota > Gammaproteobacteria > Alteromonadales > Shewanellaceae > Shewanella > Shewanella sp. CAL98-MNA-CIBAN-0140. The sequence continues at coordinate 27,870 of NZ_JBEOPI010000038.1, read as the reverse complement.
CAATCTATTGCCATTGAAGCTCAAGGCCGCAAACAAAATATGTTGTTTTCTGCCACACTTGAAGGCAATGGGGTTAACCGTTTCGCTCGCGAATTGTTAAACGATCCGGTAGTGGTCGATGTAGAAGCGCCACGCAGTGAAAAAGCCAAAGTGCATCAGTGGGTGCATTTGGCCGATGATCAAGCACATAAATTTGCGTTGTTATGCCACATTCTTCAGCAAGAAAACGTTAAACGCACCATAGTGTTTGTTAAAACTCGCGAAATGGTTGCCAGCTTAGAAGGCTTATTGCTAAAAGCGAATATCCCTTGTGCATTTATGCGTGGCGATATGGAACAGAAAAAACGCTTCCAAGCACTGGGGCGTTTTTCTAAGGGCGAAGTCAACGTGCTATTGGCGACAGATGTTGCTGCTCGAGGAATTGATGTTGATGACATTACCCATGTCATCAACTTTGACATGCCCCGCTCTGCTGATGCCTATGTTCATCGAATTGGCCGCACCGCTCGTGCTGGCGCTAAAGGAACCGCGATTTCATTAGTTGAAGCGCACGATATGCGTATTATTTCTAAAATTGAACGATACATTGAATTACCGCTTAAACGCCGCGTGATTGAAGAACTTCGTCCTAAACACAAAGAAGCCAAGGTCCCAGGTAAGAAAAAAGCCAATGCAAAAGAGGCTAGAGTGACATCGAAAAAGTACAAGAAAAAGTAACCTACAGGTTTAGCTATACCTCGTCCTAGAATACCTTGACTAACGATTATTAAAGCGAATTACTCAGTAATTCGCTTTTTTTATCCTCAAAGCACTATATCGCATCATTAAATAGACATAATACAGCCAGAAAGTGTCAACTAATGTCAATTTGTGCACAAAAAACACTAACCCGAATAATCTAATATAACCTACTAATTAATAAGAGATAAAATATAATGGATTATTTTATCTCTATTCAAACATGGCAAAAAAAATCAGTTTATTAAGTGTTTATCGCCAAATCAGAAAAAACATAACTTTATGAAACATTTTATTTACATCAAACTATTTAGATAAACGTAATACTCTGTTAATTTAGACGCTATGAGTAATAAAATGAATTTGAATGAACATGTTAGCCAACGTAGTTAACTGTCTAAAGCATTATTTCAGCATGGATACGCAATAGAAATGATAAAAACCATATTAAGAAGATCATCACCACTGCTTATCATTGCTGTGTTTGTTGCCGCAGCCATGCTGCTTATCAGCACACAAGAAGCACCCGAGCAAAAAGATGAACCCATTAGCGTGCCCATTATTGATGTGCAAACCATCACGCCGCAAACCTTGTCGCTCAACTTACCGTCATACGGCGTGGTTAATCCCAAATATAAAACCCAGTTAGTCACCGAAGTTCAAGGGCGTTTACTGAACATTTCAGCAGACTTTGTTGCTGGCGGTGTCGTAAAGCAAGGCCAACAACTTGCCATTATTGAACCCTCTGATTACGAAGCGGATCTAATACAGGCAGAGGCGACACTTGCTCAAGCAACCGCCGCATTGAATGAAGAAAAAGCCCGTGGTGTAGTCGCTAAAATTGAATTTAAAGATTTTGGTACCGGTTTACCACCAGAGCTCGGATTACGGATCCCACAGCTAAAAAAAGAACAAGCTAACGTCAAATATGCACAAGCCGCATTAGCCCGTGCACAACGCAACTTAGCACGTACAGTAATTAGGGCCCCATTTGATGGCATTATCAAAGCACGCAATGTCGACTTAGGTCAGTACGTAACCTTGGGCACTAACTTAGGTGAACTCTACAACACCAGTATTGCTGAAATTAGACTGCCATTAACAAATGCAGATCTCGCGTATTTAGAGTCGGTTGATAATCCTGAAACCGCTGTCACACTCACCGCATTTCTGGCAGGTAAACAAGTCACTTGGCAAGGCAATATTGTTCGCAGCGAAAACGTCATCGACGAGCAAACTCGCATGGTGTATCTAGTCGCAGAAATACATGATCCGTATTTACGCAAAAATAAAACTGAAGGACAATTACCCTTAAAATATGGCAGCTTTGTGAACGCCGTCATCACAGGCCGCACGGTTAATAATGTAGTAAAACTGCCACGTCACGTGGTACGAAATGGTCAGGTTGCCGTTGTTGGTGCAGACAATATTATCGAGATGCGCCCAGTGAATGTTATTCGTTCAGATGCCGATACCATTTATATTCAAGGCAGCTTCAAGGCAAATGAGCGAGTATCCATGACTAGCATTAATAGTTTGAATTCTGGGCAGATCATTAAAGTGCTCGGAGAAGAAACCCAGTCAGCTCCAGTCGATACTGACGCCCAAGCCGCTACGACTGCAGGTGAATAAGAATGGATACTAATAAAGGGATCATCGCCTGGTTTGCGCGCAACAGTGTCGCAGCCAACTTACTGATGGCCGCCTTGCTTATTGGCGGTTTGTTTAGTGCGGTACTCATTAATAAAGAAATCTTTCCAACATTTGAATTAAATCTCATCAATATCAATGTTGCCTATCCAGGCGCAGCGCCACAAGAAATTGAAGAAGGGATTAATATAAAAATCGAAGAAGCGATTCAAGATATTAGCGGCATTAAAAAAGTGACTTCTGTTGCCAGTGATAGTGTTGGCTCAGTGACCATTGAGGTCGAAGACGGTTACGATGTGCAGCAAGTACTAGATGAAGCTAAACTGCGTATCGATGCCATTGCAACCTTCCCTGACAACATCGAAAAACCCAATATTTACCAAATAAAGCCAGAAAACAATGTGATTTGGGTATCTGTTTATGGCGACATGAACCTGCATGACATGAAAGAAATGGCTAAAGCGATCAGAGACGACATTACCGACTTACCAGCAGTGACTCGCGCAAAAGTCACCGGAGTTCGCGACTACGAAATAGGCATCGAACTGTCGGAAGACAAACTACGCGAATATGGCATTACGTTTACTCAAGTGGCTTTAGCGGTACAAAACTCGTCGATTGATTTACCCGGCGGTTCTATTCGGGCCCAAGATGGTGACATCCTACTGCGCACAAAAGGCCAAGCTTATACCGCAGATGACTTTGCGCAGATTGTGGTAGAAACGCGCCCAGACGGCAGCCGGATTATGTTACCGCAAGTGGCCACAATTAATGATGATTTTGAAGAACGTCTGGAATACACCCGCTTTAACGGCAAACCGGCTGCGGTAATTGAAATCACCAGTATTGACGATCAAAATGCCTTAGATATTTCATCACAAGTTAAGGCTTACGTCGCCGAACGTAAAAAAACCTTACCAAGCAATATTCAACTTGATACCTGGGGTGATTTAACTCACTACCTGCAAGGGCGTTTAAACATGATGTTGTCGAACATGTTTTATGGCGCTCTGCTGGTGTTTATTATTCTGGCCTTATTCTTAGATCTTAAACTCGCTTTTTGGGTAATGATGGGCTTACCTGTGTGCTTTTTGGGCACCATGTTATTAATGCCGCTTGAACCGTTTAACATGTCGATTAATATGCTGACCTTATTCGCGTTCATTCTGGTGCTGGGGATCGTCGTCGACGATGCCATTGTCATCGGAGAAAGTGCCTATACCGAGTTAGAGGAAAACGGCCACTCTTTAGATAATGTGATAAAAGGGGTACAAAAAGTGGCGATGCCAGCCACCTTTGGGGTGCTCACCACTATTGCAGCCTTTATCCCCATGATCATGGTGTCTGGGCCCATGGGCATTATTTGGAAATCCATCGGTATGGTGGTGATTTTGTGTTTAGCCTTTTCGCTGATCGAATCAAAACTGATTTTACCCGCACATTTAGCTCACATGAAAATCAGAAAACGCACCGCCCCAACGAATCCTTTCTCACGCTTTAAATTTGCTATCAACGAATGGTTACAGCATTTCATTCACAACACCTATCGTCATTTTCTTGAGCGCTGCATTAAGCGTCGCTACAACGTCGTGGCGGTATTTGTGGGGGTATTAATTCTGTCACTTGCTTTAGTGCAAAGCGGCAAAGTACGCTGGGTTTTCTTCCCTGATATTCCATCGGACTTTATTCAAGTGCAGCTTGAAATGGAAGAAGGCAGTTCTGAGCAGAACACCTTAAAAGTGCTGCAACAAGTCGAAGATGCGTTATACAAGATGAACGCCAAACTTGAAGACCAATACGGTTACCCCATGGTGAAGCACAGCTACATCGAACTAAGCTCACGCAGCAGTGCCTTTGTGTTTACCGAGCTGACTAAAGGCGAAGACCGTGAAGTAGACGGCGTCGCTATTGCTGAAGAATGGCGTAAACAATTACCCGAGTTATTGTCAGTTAAAAAGCTTAACATCAATGCCAGCACCAACGATGCTGGCGGCGATTTATCGTTTCGCTTAACCTCAAGTGATTTAAACCAACTGTCTGAAGCGGCCAAAGTGCTTAAGTCTAAATTGGCCACTTATGAAGGCGTATTTGATATTACCGATAACTTTTCTTCAGGTTCGCACGAAATTCGGTTAAATATCCGTCCTGAAGCCGAAGCGCAAGGGCTGACACTGTCAGATTTAGCTCGCCAAGTTCGGTACGGTTTTTATGGTTATGAAGCCCAACGTATTTTGCGTAATAAAGAAGAAGTCAAAGTCATGGTGCGTTACCCGCTCGAACAACGCCGCACTGTGGGTGACCTTGAAAACATGCTGATCCGCACCCCGTCAGGCGCAGCAGTGCCGTTTTCAACCGTAGCAGATATCGAAATGGGTGAGTCGTACGCGTCGATCACCCGGGTTGATGGCCGCCGAGCGATTACCATCAGCGCCAATGTGAATAAAAACAACGTTGAACCATCGAAAGTGGTCGCCGAAATTCAGCAAGATTTTTTACCCGAATTAACCGCACGATTCCCTAAAGTAACGTCAGCATTAGATGGCGGCAGCTTAGACGAGCAAAATGCTATGCTTGGTTTAGCGCAAGGATTTTTCTTTGCCATGTTTACCATTTATGCCTTAATGGCCATTCCATTAAAATCGTACACGCAACCGTTAATCATTATGTCGGTCATCCCGTTTGGCATGATTGGCGCCTTGTTTGGCCACTATATTCTAGGCTTATCCATGAGTGTGTTGAGCTTATGCGGTATTGTGGCGTTAGCCGGGGTAGTGGTAAACGACTCACTCATTTTGGTCGACTTTGTTAACCGAGCCCGCGAAGAAGGCAAGTCGCTAATGCAATCGGCTATCGATTCTGGTTGTTATCGTTTTAGGGCAATCATCCTTACCTCGTTAACCACCTTTTTTGGCTTGGTGCCCATTATTATGGAAAAAAGCTTACAGGCTAAAATTGTTATCCCAATGGCGACATCTCTAGCATTTGGTATTTTATTCTCAACGGTAGTGACGTTAATTTTGGTGCCCATCTTGTACATTATTCTGGATGATATAAGGCGCTTATTACGACGCGTTTTTATGTGGTGGTGGCAACCCAAAACAGTTGCGGAACCATTAGGCTCTGATGAACACCATTAACCCATATCGTTAGTCCCAAAAACAGAGCTAAATCAGCTCTGTTTTTTTTGCTGTAAAAACTGCGAGCTAAGCAACATAGTCACATTCGATATTTAGCTACAATACTTACCCTGTTCTCCATAATAAAAAGCTGCCATGAACGCCTCTACCTCACCCACGCCAACCTTAGTTTACGATATCGGCAATCACCGTTATCTCAATATTACGGCAAGATGCACCTTAAGATGCCAGTTTTGCCCTAAGCATAATGGATCGAAACAAGTGCACGACTTCGACTTATCACTCAGTCAACGTATTACCGCAGAGGATGTTTTACCCTTGTTAGGTAATGTGCATGACGTGGAAGAATATGTCTTTTGCGGCTTTGGTGAACCAACGTTAAACCTTGAATGTTTGCTGCAGCTTGCCCATGCCATAAAAGCACAAGGTGGGCGTGTAAGGCTTAATACCGATGGATTGGGCAACCACTTTCATCGTCGTAATATTTTGCCAGAGCTCAGCCAATGCATAGACAGCCTGTCAATTTCACTTAATGCCGACACCCCAGAAAGCTACCAGCAACACTGTCACCCCAAGCTGGCAAATTCCTATAAGGCACTGCTTGAATTTATTCAACTCGCACCTCAATACATACCGCAAGTACAAGTCAGTGCCATTAACGGACTGGCTAATGTAAACATCGAACGTTGCCGCGGTATCGCAGAGCAAAACGGTGCAATATTTAAACAACGCGAACTGGATAAAATTGGTTAAATAAATGGGCTATTGATACCTAGACGTTTTCGCCAACGTCGGCTTCATGCTAGTATTGCCAGTAAGAGAATGCTAAAAAAGTGGCACCATGTCTAAACACAAAGCAGTGGGTTCTTCAAACTCGTTATTAATTTCTTCACAAGCGAGTCATTGGTCGCAACAGCACATTCTTTCGCTGCTAAGCCAATTGATTATTTTATTAATTGTGGTGTTTATCGTCACTAATATGGTGGTCAATCTAGGCGAGCGTCGCCTGCAAGAAGATTGGGCAGATCAACGCTACAGTGAGTTGCAAACGGTAGCGTCTTTAGCCTCTGATAAAGTCTCATTTTTGCAGTTTAGAACCCAAACCATCGCAAAAGGTGAATTACTGCGACAATATCTGCAAAACCCATCAGACAAACTGCAATTAAAGACCATCGAAAACTGGAATTCATTGACTGAAAATATTCCTGAACTACTTGGGCTGGCATTATTTACTCCTCAAGGAGAACTCCAATTTGCCACCACGGGTAGTTTCAATAACATGCAACTACCCGCCGCGTTATTGGGCTCGGGTAGAAATATGGGCGGCAATGATATTTACACGTCACCAATGGCGTTTACTCCTATTGATGGCATATTAGAACCTTATTTTTATCAGTTATCGTGGATAGAAAACCCAGACCAAAGTATTAAAGGTTATTTGGTCACTTACAATTCTATCGTTAAACTACTGGAAACAATAAAGCCTGCTTTTTTTAATCAAAATTCACCATTACTCCTGCTTGATACTCAAGGTTTCCTCTATGCGGGTGCCTCTCAACCTGCGCCATTAGACAGTATGCCCAACACACTTGGGGCAAGTTTAAAACAAACTTACCCAGAATTGTGGCGTGTAATAGCAATGAATAACTTTGGTCAGTTTCACAGCCAAGACTCCACTTTTGTGTATTTAAAAGTCGAGTTAACCAACCAATACGAAAACAAAAGAGAATACTTTTTATTGTCTTATATTCGCCATGATGACATTGCCACTCGCTATGCTCAATGGCGAATACTCATCATAGTTGCAGGATGCTTGATAGCACTGTTAGCCAGTTTACTGATTATATTAAGACATCGATTTGTACTTGAGAGACGCGCGAGGCAAAATAGCCTTCAATTGAGTAACAGTTTGTTTAGCAGTGAATTAAGCTGCTTAATCGTCAATGATAGTGGCCGTATCCAGAGCGTTAATGCCAAAGCCGCTGCCGCACTATCCTTACCAATTGATGATCTCAAAGATCGCAGTTTACAACGAGTACTGCATCTTGATGATGATCGTTTCAACCACATTAAAGATGCATTAACTCATCATAAGCAATGGAATGGTGAGATCAATTTAGAAACGCTTAATAGTAGTATGTTACAAACTCATATTCGCAGAGAAAAATGCCCTAACAGTAATGAGTATTATTGGTTAGTCACATTTGAAGATATTACCGCATTATTTGATAGTCAGAGCCAAGCCTATCTCTATCAATTAATGAGCAACTGTGCTGTCGCTACGGCGCTAACCGATGCCAGTGGCATGATAATAAAATGTAATAAGCAATTTGATCAGCTGATGTCTTTACACGGAGACACTGATATTTCTATCACAGAATTACTCGGCGATGAACTGCATAATCAATGGCAGAACATAACCGCGCAAATTAGCTTACAGGGGGAGTGGACCGCGCAAATTATGCCATTTAACCATGGCCGTTATGAGCATTGCTTAAAAACGACATTAACAGGTCAACTTACATTCGAAGGTGATATTGAATACCTTATTTGTACTTTTGAACAGACCACGCCAGTGGTGTCGGCCCAAAACAGCAGTAACGTCATTGGCCATCGAAGCGCCATAGTATTACGTTTAAATGAGCTTGAAAATTACTTTATCAACCTTAGTGAGCTCACTAAAGAACATTCAAGCTTACTCGTAATGGACATTAATCCAGAAGGCATTTTCAGCAATATGGGCAATATGAGCCAACTTGAAAAGCGTCAAAAAGACATTGAGCTACAGTTACTGATTGAGTTACCGCTTAATTATCAAATTGCGCAATGGCAGCTCGGAAAGCTAGTCATATTGTTGACCGAAACGAATGCAAACTCAGCCCATCAATATGCGATTAATATGATGCAGTGTCTGGAAGAAAAGAATTTGGGTGAAGGAATTAACATTGGTATCGCGAGTTATTTACAGCGACAAAGTTTGGACCAATACCTTGCTAACGCTGAAATAGCCTTAAAACGTGCTAAACAATCTGTTGACCAAAATATTTGCCAAGCATTTACTCGCCCTACCAAAGCCACAACATCCTCGAAAATTGACTGATTCAATCACCTGACACAGCGTTGCTTAACGTCAGGTGGTGATCAATATTGACCGTTGAACAGAAGATGAATAACGTCAAGTTATTAATAAATAGAAATAAAGCTATAAAAGAAAACTATTTTTAATTACTTCATCTGTAGTCTTATGTGTGCGGATTAGAATGACTAACAACCTCTGGAAGGAGTTCGTCAGACTCAAGCCTAAAAGGTTGTACATTATCAGGCAGCTTACTTTCATGAATATCAATAATACTTGAACGGTTCATGGTCACTTTAAAGCGGGCATATTCAGGTTCCTGTTTGCCATCACGCAACACAGCAACCAAATTGACTTGATAGCGACGCTCAACAGACTCATTGCTAATATTACCTTCGGTTTCTTTATATATCTTCGCTTTACCACGTTCTAAATGACGAGCAAAAGGCACTAGACTAAAATTCACTTGTTCTTGAATTTGTGAATAATCCGCCTCAAAGGGCTTATTTGTCACCTTGGTTGCAATACGATAATGCAGAACTTCTGAATCCACTTTATTCTGACTGTGGCGTTGCTTCATGATATCAGAAACCGCTTTTGGGATATCTTGACTGCGCATAAATTCGAGCCAAACTAATTGTTTAGCGACCACAGTTTGGGTGGTAGTATCACGTAAAATACGGCTCCACCTTGGACGGCCTCGTTGGATAAACCGCCACATAGCATTACGAAAATCCTCTTTAAAGATTTCCCTAAAACCATAAATAACCGCTAACGTCAGCAGCAAGGTCAAGGTTAATCCATTAAAGAAACCTTGGGCTTTTATTATCAATGCCGATACCACCAGCATCACAAGCCCCGTGGCAACTCCAGTTACGAATTTTTTGAGACCGACGCCTAATGGCTTTAATTCTTCTTTTAAAACAACACCTTGTTGAATTAAGCGTCTTAAAAGAAGCATTTTATTAGAGATCCGGTTAGCATCAAGCTGAGTCTGCAACGAGTTGTATTTGCACTCTTGCTCTCTATAGTGATTCTCACTACGGCATAAATTTAATACTTTTTCTTTAACATCACTATAGTCAGCACTTCTAGGGCTTCGAGCCAATGTCTTTAATAGCTGCTGCTCACAAAACCAGGACAGGTAATTATCGGCATGCTCAAAATAAGATTTCCACTTAGGATCGTTCGGTTCATTACGCCGAAACTTTTTAAATAGTTGCGTAACCACATCACACAGCTCATCTAATGCCGGATAAAACTCACTTGTGTCAGTATTTTGTTGTAACTCTTTGGCATCAGTTTCAATGGCGACAGCAAATTGATAAGCGAATAAGTTAAGGTATAAACGAAACTCTTCTAACGTTCGTTTATTTAAACTGACAAAACGTGACTGGACTAACGGTAAATGCAGTCCTTTAGAATAATAAGAACGACGTCCAAGAATACTACTGTGATAATAATCCTCTTCATCTAAGGTATGCGAACCAATGCCCATTTCTGTTGGCAAATAAAAATACAGATCAAATACCCGTTGATCACCAGGGCCCATTTGATGACTAAATTTAATTGATAACGCTTCTTCTTGTTTTACTTTAACTTTTGCCACTATATCTTTCACACACCTTTTTTCATTGACACTTACCTACTATACCGCAAAGGGAATATTAAGCTAAAAGTTAATTTATTCAATGAAAATTAGTCAGCAGTATTGGGGGATATTAACTGACAAGCCCAAACGTTATTACTTGGGAGAAATTTTAGCGTTCCCCGTGTGAATGTGTCATCTAAGTCGATCACCTGAACCTCCTGAGATATGCTAAAACCATCCATAAAGTGAGATGCAGTAATACCAAATTCATTCTGTAAATATGGGCGTAATAGACTGTTATCTTGCCAACGGGTCGGCGGTAGGGATAATGCTAAATGATAAGTAAATGAGCCCATATGAACCTCTTCGACCTTGCCTGATAATTGAACCGTTTCGGGATCATGAGTTGATGACTCTACCCTATAAGTCAGTTCGGCTTGATTGTGCTCAATGTATAAGGTTAACCGTAAGTTACTTTTATTAACGGTTAATGGTAATTCTCCTTGATGACTAAAATAACCGTCAGCATGGCAATCGAAATGCCAAACATTATGGGTACTAGCAATGCGATTAAGCACACTGGTCACAATAAATGTAATCAGCAAAAAACTTAATACAAAAAAAAGCTTGCCGCGTTTTGACTGTAATAATCGGCGTATTTTCATGTGCATTAATAGGGACATAAATCTAGCCACAAATGTGCACCTTTTGTAGCCATTCTTGAGTGATAAATGGCGTGCTCATGTTATCGATACTCACTTTAATGCTATTAACTAATGGTATCGCTTCACTGGAATCGGTCAAAATGAAACTCATGTAACCTTGATTAGCCGATAACGTCATCGTAATTGAATCCCAGCGGGCATGGTGACACAAGCGTAATTGTGTTGATAAGCAGTCTGCATGCAATAGCGCATTTTGCTGATTATCCTCCCCAAAAACAAACAGTTGAACAATATGTCCATCAGAGGTCAACACTTGCCGCAATACATCGGCTTGAGCAAGCTGAGGAGGGTTAAGGTTAGCGTAAACAAACAACAATATACTTAATAGAATGGCAATAATAAACAGATACTGACCTAACGATAATAGCCGATTAGGCATTTCCAAGATCTTGCTGCGCTTAGTGGTCACGGTGGTATATAAAATCACCCCCTGTTCAGGGATATATTCAATGAGATTAATATGACGATGACACAGATGATTAATAATTTTATTGATAATACCTAGCAGTTCGGCATGAGATAATTGATGCGCACAGTCACCAGATGCCACCACAGTTGCAAGCAAAGATAAAGGCACTACTTGCCCGCGATGCTGAACCAATTGGTTTAACACCCAATATTCATTATCGTTTAAATGCCATTGAGTCGCCGTTGACTGATCTGTCAACAAACGTTGTGCATTGTCGAACCAACAACATCCTATTTGCATCGCACTGTCTTAGTGTATCGACTGATTAAAAAAGTATACTCCCAAAGAGAGAGATGAAAGGATGCTAACTCGACTATCCTCTGGATAAGATTGCTAATTCGTGAGCAAGCCCGCGAATATGGCGTTTTTCTGCGCAAGGTATAATTGCATGATAGTAAATATAGAAATCGCTAACTTACGACATTGCTGATTAATAATGGGACACGCTGAATTAATCACTTACGGATAAAGATTGGGGGGATCCATTCGTTAAGGCGATAATAAGCCGACATTGTAGTCATTCAAAAAAACAGCTATAAAAAAGCTGGCAAGGCCAGCGTTTCGATACATAAATTCAAGTTAACATGACAAATAGTGTTAACTTAAAATGCGTAAAGTAATGTCATGTTGGTTTCAGTGTCAGTACTTTCTTTGTCATCAAGCGGTTCACTGTTATAACGAACAATAACAGCAAATTTCATCGCCAGTGAGCCAACGATATTGGCTGTTAATGAGGTTTCAGAACGAGCATCTAATTTACTCCCCCAATCGGCAACAAACCTCTGCTGGAACTTAGATGAATCACTAATCTTAGTTTGGAAATCAATCACGGCGTGAGCAACAACGCTATCTTCGCTATCATAACCTTCAGCAAGTGCGGATTCTTCATCCAGTTGTTGATAAATATAACCCGGACCCGCCTCAGCTTTTAAAGACATTCTGTCAGTATCAATAAAGTGTTGACCATAACCGGCAGAAGTCGTTGAGGTGAAATCGTAACCAGTGAATGGATCAACTTCATAGTTAGTGTTAGCAAACAAATAGCTCACATCGTTAATTTGGTAGTTGCCTTGCGCACCTAGGAAATAACGTTTTGCAGTCACTTCTTCAGAGTCTTCTTTGTACAAGCCTTCTAACACATACTGGTTCTCCCAGTTGTCTAATTCTTGTTTCAACGCTAGGCGCGCTTTAAACGAAGAAGTATCTGTATTACCGGTGGTTAACGTTGCACCTAATTCTGCTTCACCAGCAAAAGTGGCATCGCCTTCAACAAACTCACTTCCAGCATGTGCTGCAAATGGCATGGTTAGTGTAATAGCTGCAGTAAGTAGCAGTCTCTTCATGTCATTTCATCCTTTATTTACGATTTACAAAATCTAATGTGGGGGGTTATACGTTTAACCCCTAGAATATTAACACTTTGATAATAAAATTGAAAAAATAGTCATCCCATCAATCATTAAGTCACTAGGCTGTTGCTTTGCCAACATGCGGTGCATTAACAGCCACAGCATGGCTAAACCTATTCATCGAGCGCTAAAACGGCCCAAACACCCAGCAAGCTAAACGCTAAGTGGACCGCATCAGATCCCGCTATACATCACATGGAACAGGCCCATGCAAAAAGCCAACATGGCATCACCGCAGGCTCTTAACGCATTAATCACTACTAAGTTAAATGTCCTAACGGTTTCCATAACTAACGGCAGCACAAATAATTATCCTATAAGGAAAATAAGGTCGTTTTTATCACTAGTTCCCCATGAGATTAGGCCACCATATCATCACGAATAGCATCATAATACTGGTTAGGATTAAGCCTAATGTTGGCACTAGATACCTTTGAGACTTAGCAGCTCATAGCTGTTTAGCACCGACCATAGGGTCAATAATAATCTTGTTACCTATACCAATCAACAATCCGAACAATAAGATAAACATTCAAATTTGGCAATAGAATCACTGTGCCGCGAAAGCTTTGTCACCCAGGGCGTCTCACATTAGGTCGCGGCCATTAATGGCCACATCCATGAGATCTTTCGCCCATAACAGGTAAATCAATAAATGTTGACGTTATAGCATCAATTTTTTAACCGATAACCATGTTCGATAAGGTTTACAAAATAGCGTTTTGGGTTATTTTTTCACAAAAAATCAGCTCATTGATAAATGAGCTGATTAGTGGTTTTAGTGTAAGACTGGCTTACATTATTTTAGGATCAAGCTCACCAGATTGATAAGCTTTATACATTGCTTGCAGTGATTTAGGCTTAATTTTAGAGCCCATACCCGCACAACCAAATGCTTCATAACGGATGGTACAAATGTCAGCCATCGCTTCCATTGATGCTTTCAAGAATTTACGCGGATCAAATTCTGCAGGATGTTCAGCCAAGAATTTACGCACGGCACCCGTTGATGCTAAACGTAAATCAGTATCAATGTTCACTTTACGCACACCGTGCTTAATACCTTCAACGATTTCTTCTAACGGCACTCCATAAGTTTCTGGAATTTCACCACCATACTTGTTGATGATTTGCAGCCACTCTTGCGGTACTGAGGATGAACCGTGCATAACCAAATGCGTGTTCGGGATCCGCGCATGGATTTCTTTAATACGGTCGATACGTAATACATCACCGGTAGGTTTACGGCTGAACTTGTACGCACCATGACTGGTACCAATGGCAATCGCTAACGCATCTACATGAGTATCAGCAACGAACCGAGCAGCTTCTTCAGGCGACGTTAGCATTTGGTCCATGCTCAGTGTTCCCACAGCACCAACACCATCTTCTTCGCCAGCTTGGCCAGTTTCTAAACTGCCTAAACAACCAATTTCACCTTCAACAGACACACCACAAGCATGAGCAAATGCCACTGTACGACGAGTGACATCTACGTTGTAGTCGTATGATGCAGGTGTTTTACCATCGGCCATTAACGAGCCATCCATCATGACTGATGACATACCTAACTGAATTGAACGCTGACAAATGTCAGGATCAGTACCATGATCTTGATGAATACAAACTGGGATATCAGGATACTGCTCAAGAGCGGCTGCCATTAAGTATTTTAAAAATTGTGGGCGAGCATATTTACGTGCACCGGCAGAGGCCTGAACAATCACAGGGCTGTCAGTGGCTTCAGCGGCTTGCATAATTGCACGCATTTGCTCAAGGTTGTTAACGTTAAAAGCAGGGACGCCATAACCATGCTCTGCAGCGTGGTCAAGCAGTTGTCGTAGAGAGATAAGAGCCATTTTGTTCTCCAATAATAGGGTGATTACTCACCTAGGTCGCTATCGTTTGGACGGATTTTTTACTCTGTCGCGGCTAAAAAATAACAGTGACAGAGCGGTTTTTTTTATAATAATTATTAGGTTTACGCTACAAATACTTGATGTGTGAACTAAGCGCCACGCTTTTCAAGCATTGCTACTGCGGGTAATTCTTTGCCTTCTAAAAACTCAAGGAAAGCCCCCCCACCGGTTGAAATATAAGACACTTTGTCTGCAATATTGTACTTATCGACTGCCGCCAGGGTGTCACCACCGCCAGCAATAGAAAATGCTTTGGAATTTGCGATCGCTTCGGCGATACGCTTAGTGCCTTCGCCGAATTGATCAAATTCAAACACGCCCACTGGACCATTCCAGACGATCGTGCCCGCTTGTTCAATAATTTTAGCTAAGGCTTCTGCGCTGTCAGGACCAATATCAAAAATCATATCGCTGTCAGTCACCTCGCTAACCGATTTAAGCGTCGCGGCAGCCGTTGGACTAAACTCACTCGCGACTACCACGTCAGTAGGAACCGGAATATCACCACCACGACTTCGGGCATTGGCCACTAGACGCTTGGCCTCTTCTACTAAATCAGCTTCATACAGTGACTTACCTACTTTATAGCCTGCTGCAGCAATAAAGGTATTAGCAATACCGCCGCCCACAACAAGTTGGTCAACTTTAGTTGAAAGGCTTTCAAGTACGGTTAATTTAGTCGACACTTTAGAACCACCAACAATCGCCACCATTGGACGAGCTGGATTATCAAGCGCTTTGCCTAGTGCATCTAATTCTTGGGCTAATAACGGGCCAGCACAGGCAATGGGGGCATACACACCGACGCCATGAGTAGATGCTTGGGCACGATGAGCCGTTCCAAATGCGTCCATAACATACACATCACATAATGCGGCCATTTTTTTAGATAATGCTTCATCGTTTTTACCTTCGCCAATATTAAAGCGAACGTTTTCAAATACGACGACTTCGCCAACATTAACCTCAACACCATCAAGATAATCACTCACTAAACGCACTGAGCAATCTAACGCTTTCGTTAAATAATCCACTACAGGTTGCATTGAGAATTCGGCGTTGAACACACCTTCTGTTGGGCGGCCTAAATGTGACATCACCATGACTGCGGCGCCTTTTTGCAGCGCAAGTTTAATCGTTGGCAATGACGCCCGTAAACGCGCATCACTGGTCACAACGCCATCGCTGACAGGCACGTTTAAATCTTCACGAATAAGCACCCGCTTATTTTGTAGATCTAAATCTGTCATGTTAATAATTGCCATAATTAGCAGTTCCTTTTTAAGTTAATACAAAGTCTTTGTGCGCAACCGGCTTAACCCATTACGGCATAATCTGTTTATGTTACCGATCTAATTTTGCTTGGATCATCGCTAAACTGGTATCAAGCATGCGGTTGGCATAACCCCATTCGTTATCGCACCATAATAATAATTTGACCAAGTGGCCAGCGCTAACACGGGTTTGGGTACCATCGACAATACTTGAACGTGGATCATGGTTAAAGTCACACGATACCAGAGGCTCGTCAGTATAGCCTAAAATACCATTAAAACTTCCGTTTGAGGCAAGTTCTAACACACTGTTGATCTGTTCAATATTGACTTTTTTCTCAAGGGTGACGGATAAATCGATCGCGGTCACATTAATGGTGGGCACACGCACAGAAATAGCTTCAAACTTATCTTTCATGTGCGGCAAAATACGTTCGATGCCTCGAGCTAATTTAGTATCAACAGGAATAATGGACTGGCCTGCGGCGCGCGTTCGACGTAAATCATCATGATAAGCGTCAATGACCTGCTGATCATTCATCGCCGAGTGAATAGTCGTAATAGCCCCACTTTTAATTTCAAAATGCTTATCCAATACATCGATAACCGGGACAATACAATTGGTAGTGCAAGACGCATTAGAAATAACCGTATGGTCTGCACGCAATAAATCATGATTAACACCATACACAATGGTTGCATCAACATCTGCAGAAGAAGGATGGCTAATCAGCACTTGCTTAGCGCCAGCATGAATGTGTGCTTCGCAAGCTTGACGATCAATTAAGCTGCCGGTGGCTTCATAAACGATATCAATATCAAGCTCAGCCCAAGGCAATAAGTTAGCATCAGCTTGATTGAGTAACAAAATACTGTCATCACCAATAAGCAACTGATCACCCTTTAGCTTAACGTTATGCTTGAAACGACCATGAGTAGTGTCGTATTGGGTTAAATGACAAATAGCTTCTGGCTTTGCCAGCTCATTAATCGCCACAATTTGAATTTGTTGACGTTTACCAGATTCGTACAGTGCACGAAGTATTGAGCGGCCAATCCGGCCATAACCATTAATTGCAACTCGAATCATTTAGGGTCCAGTATCATTCACCGAGGTACCTATGGTGTCATCAACTATTGTAGAAACACTGACACATAAGTGACTTAGTAAATGTTATTTAGTGTGAATTAAAGACATAAAAATAACGGCCTGCAATAGTATTGCAGGCCGTTATTATACAGATTAACCACCTAATAGATAAGTGTTTAATCTCAGATGATTATCCTAAAGATTGGACAGTTTTTACTACATTATCAACAGTGAAGCCGAAATGCTTAAGTAAATCACCACCAGGGGCTGACTCACCGAAGGTCGTCATACCCACTACGCCACCATCAAAACCAATATACTTGTACCAGAAATCTGTATGTGCAGCTTCAATGGCAACACGTTTAGTGACACCTTTTGGCAAGACAGATTCTTTGTAGGCAGCATCTTGCTTATCAAACTCAGTCGTAGAAGGCATAGAAACCACACGCACTTTTTGACCTAACTTGGTTAACTCGACGGCAGAATCCATCGCCAATTGCACTTCACTGCCGGTGGCAATCAAAATCACCTCTGCAGTGCCTTGACAATCAGACAGTACATAACCACCTTTAGTCACGTTAGCTAATTGCTCAGTGCTACGCGCTTGTGCTTTAAGACCCTGACGGCTAAAGACTAGCGCTGTTGGTGCATTGCGACGTTCAATCGCCACTTTCCATGAAACAGCCGTTTCAGCTGCATCACATGGACGCCATACGGCCATATTTGGCGTTAAGCGCAAGTTAGCTAATTGCTCAACAGGCTGATGGGTTGGACCATCTTCACCTTGACCAATTGAGTCATGGGTATACACGAAAATATTTTGAATACCCATTAATGCAGACATACGTACTGCGTTACGCGCATATTCCATAAACATCATGAAGGTTGCACCATAGTTAATAAAACCACCATGCAATGATGCGCCGTTCATAATACCGCTCATGCCAAATTCACGTACACCGTAATAGATGTAGTTACCGGCAGGATCGTCTTGAATACCTTTTGAACCAGACCAAAGCGTTAAATTAGAACCGGCTAAGTCTGCGCTACCACCGAGTAATTCTGGCAACATGGCACCGAAGAAACCTATGGCATTTTGCGATGCTTTACGGCTGGCAATACCTTCAGCTTTATCTTGGCTTTGTTGGATAAAAGCTTGTGCTTTAGATTCGAAATCTGCAGGTAAATCACCTTTTAATACCCGGCGATCATATTCTGCAGCGAGTTCTGGAAATGCAGCTTGATAAGCGCCAAATTTTTCATTCCATAATGATTCATTGGCCACACCTTTTTGCTTAGCATCCCAACCAGCATAAACATCAGATGGGATTTCAAAAGGAGCATGTGGCCAGTTTAAGAACTCACGAGCCGCGGCGATTTCAGCATCACCTAATGGTGCACCATGGCAATCATGGCTACCCGATTTGTTAGGCGAACCGAAACCAATAATGGTTTTACAGCAAATCATCGATGGCTTGTCAGTGACTGATTTGGCTTGTTCAATTGCAGCACGGATAGCGTCTGGATCATGACCATCTACACCCGCAATAACATGCCAGCCATAGGCTTCAAAACGCTTAGGCGTATCGTCGGTAAACCAACCTTCAACATGACCATCGATAGAAATACCGTTGTCATCCCAAAATGCCACTAACTTACCAAGACCCAATGTGCCCGCTAATGAACTGGCTTCGTGAGAAATACCTTCCATTAAACAACCATCGCCTAAGAAACAGTAGGTAAAGTGATCAACAATCTCGTGGCCTGGGCGATTAAACTGAGCCGCTAAGGTTTTTTCAGCAATTGCCATACCAACAGCATTACTGAGCCCCGCGCCTAAAGGACCGGTTGTGGTTTCAATGCCAGGGGTGTAACCATATTCTGGATGACCAGGGGTTTTTGAATGTAATTGACGGAATTGTTTTAGCTCTTCAATTGGCAATTCATAACCCGATAAATGCAGTAAAGAGTATATAAGCATAGAGCCATGACCGTTTGATAGTACAAAACGATCGCGATCGACCCAGTTAGGATTAGTTGGATTGTGCTTTAGAAAATCATTCCATAGCACTTCGGCAATATCAGCCATACCCATAGGGGCACCTGGATGACCAGAATTGGCTTTTTGAACCGCATCCATACTTAGGGCGCGAATGGCGTTAGCGAGTACTTTACGAGATGACATGCTCTCTCCTGCTTGTTTGTGAGTAGCTGACAATTGTGAAGTCATATTTTCCCCTACTAGGCGATGTGACGCAAATTAAAATTTCTCACATTGCATATTTATACCCAAACGACCTCGAAAGACAGGATTGTGCATGTCCAGAATTGACCCAGTTCAAGGGTCTAGGAATAGAGCGCCTGCGGCTGCTAGGAGCGGACTCTGTCCTACTAGGGACAGCTTCAGAAACGATAACAAGAGATAACAAGCGAACGCTGCGCTCACGGATAGAGCGGTCTAGCACCTAGGCTCGTGGCTTATCATCTCTTGATATCGCTCGTCACCGCTTGTCATCTCAGGAATAGGGACCGCTTCGCTGCTAAGATTTTATAGCATCAAGCAGCGAAGCGACCTAGTACCTAGCCATATGCTCAAATACCAATGAAGGGCATTGATGAGCTAAGTCATTATTTATTGACAGTCAAGCTTGAAAACAGCGCCATATCAGTCAAACATAACCTTATATCGCCATTTAAAGCCTAATAATCAACCCTGATATTGTTCAATTTTTGGCACTAAAGTGATTATAAAAAACCATAAAAACATCTAAAATTATTTATAATCAATTAGTTAATTAGCAACGAAGCTAAAAATAGTTATTTTGAATATAAAATATTCATGCATCACTGCACAATTATAAAGTTAAATTCGTATAGGGGGGGTGTTATCAGATTCGATTTCGACTAAAATAGACGTCTAGACGTATATTCAAATGCAACCAACGAGATTTTCCTATTATGGCAAAGCACTTGTTTACCTCTGAGTCTGTCTCAGAAGGTCATCCAGATAAAATCGCCGATCAGATTTCTGATGCGGTATTAGACGCAATACTTGAGCAAGATCCAAAAGCTCGTGTTGCGTGCGAAACATATGTTAAAACCGGTATGGTATTAGTGGGCGGCGAAGTCACCACTTCTGCTTGGGTAGATATTGAAGAAATTACCCGTAAAACCGTGCGCGAAATCGGTTACACCAATTCGGATATGGGTTTTGATGCAGATTCATGTGCTGTACTGAACGCCATTGGCAAACAGTCACCAGACATTAATCAAGGTGTTGATCGCTCAGATCCGGCTGAACAAGGCGCGGGTGACCAGGGCTTAATGTTTGGCTATGCCAGCAATGAAACCGATGTATTGATGCCTGCACCTATCACTTACGCGCACAAATTAGTTAAGCGTCAGTCTGAAGTGCGTAAAGATGGCACCCTACCTTGGTTACGCCCAGATGCGAAAAGCCAAGTAACGTTTGCCTATGACGATGGCAAAATCATCGGTATCGATGCGATTGTATTGTCAACGCAACATCGTGAAGACGTGAAACAAGCTGATTTGATTGAAGCGGTAATGGAAACCATCATCAAGCCTGTATTACCGGCACAATGGTTAAATAAAGACACTAAATACTTTATTAATCCTACCGGTCGCTTTGTAATTGGTGGACCTGTTGGTGATTGTGGTTTAACCGGACGTAAGATTATCGTAGATACTTACGGCGGAATGGCCCGTCATGGCGGCGGAGCATTCTCTGGTAAAGACCCATCTAAAGTAGATCGAAGTGCCGCTTACGCTGCACGTTATGTGGCTAAAAACATTGTTGCGGCTGGCCTTGCTGATCGCTGTGAACTTCAAGTGTCTTACGCCATTGGTGTGGCAGAGCCAACATCTATCAGTATTGAAACATTCGGTACCGGTAAAGTGTCTGAAGAAGTGTTAATCAAATTGATTCGTCAACACTTTGAGTTACGTCCATATGGCTTAACGGCAATGCTAGATTTGGCACGTCCAATCTACCAACAAACCGCTGCTTATGGTCATTTCGGTCGCGATATATTCCCTTGGGAAGCGACAGATAAAGCTGAAATCCTTCGGGCTGATGCTGGGCTATAATGAAGAAACGCATATCGTCTTAGCCTAGCGACTTTAGGCTAAGCAAAACGATATCAAAAATAAAACCGCCATTGGCGGTTTTATTTTATCTGATTTATTAGACTATTATTTGATCTCACAAATGGCTCACGTTATGTATCACCCCACTTGGCTAGACACAAAGATAACGGCAAACCACCAGCCATCTGTTGCGACTAAATCCATTGCGGTTAACCCAAGAGCAACTAATCCGACTGCGATTGAACTCACGGCTATCAAGCACTGTGCCAGTAAACTTTCTGCTATAAAAGCGTGGTCTGCACTCAAATTATTTTATCGTCAGCATATGCCTTATGCTCGATTAGCCCAAAAAGAAGCGGTTGCAGTGATTCATCACCTACACTCTTCTGGCACAGATAGCACAGACTTAAATCAGCAAACAATCGTTGCCGCAATAAGAATTAAACCGATAGGCCAATATCAATTGATAAGTGGATTATTAGTCCATCCTCACTATCGTGGCCAACAACTTTCAAGTCAGTTATTGCAATTTATCGCGCCCAAATTAACGAGTAGACATTGCTTCTTATTTGCCCACCCCTGGTTAATTGGCTTATATCAACGGCAGCACTTTATGGTGATAGACCCGAGTGCGTTTGCTAGGTTACCGGCAGAGATAATGCAGTTATATCATCGATATCACAGTGAGCAACGGCCATTAGTGATAATGCAACTCCATGACGCTGAAGTGACAGCGCCATAAATACGGGGTGATAGGCTCATTAACAATGATCAAAATGAGCCGTTTCAACACACATAAACGATACTTGCGGCATGGTCATTACTGGCACCACTTTGACACAAATTGACGCCTTATTAATCCGCTCGACTTGGGTAAACAATGTAATCGCTGCATGGTAATCATTGGTTACCCCACAAAATAACCACGTTTGTTGCCAGCACACAAAATATCCCGACGGCTGCAACTGTGGATCATCTTCATCTTGTAAATCAGCTGCAACACACTCAAACGTCTCACTCGCGTCAGTCAATACCGCAGCAATCAGCTTCATATTGTCAAACGCCGATAACCTTAAGCCAAGGTAAGGTAAAAAAAGGGTTTCAAAGTCAGTACTCATAATATTCCTAATAAATAACCTCAGCTCGGGATAGCAAACGATAATCAAACAACTCTTTGTCCTGCTATCGGTGTTGCATTGACTGACAATAGGGCCACAACTAACACGTCAATGTCCCTTGTTAGCAAAGCCAATGGCCAGTTTGATATTGCAGACTTGAAATAAATCGGTTTTTATCGATATATCCCTTATACCGCCTTGACGTTAAATAACCACCTTAACGACACAATTGATCAGATACCATTTACCGTGGCAGTGGCAGTGGCAGTGGCCAGTAAACAATAATCACGTTGTTCAAAACTAAATTGATCAATCTCTGTCATCGCCGCTTTTTGTTGATGTGCGGCTAATGAACGCGCATTGTCTGCGGCGACATACGTAATCATAAATGGAAAGGTATTGCTTACTTGTTTTTTTAATTCAGTGACTAACGCCGAAAATACTCCTTTGCCACGTTTTGATTCTTGGATCCAAACCGGCCCATATTGGCATGAATTAGTGGTCGATAAAGTTTGTCCCTCTAAATCGGTAAACTTAATTTTTTGAATAATATGGCGATACAATGGTTGCGCGGAAAGAAAGGACCATTTGGCTGCCATCACATAACCAATGATTTGCTCTTGCTCTTCTGCCACGATAAACCAATGCTGATTGATAAGCTGTATCACCTCGCCTTTGCTGAGTGAATGAGCATGAAGTTGGTTATTTGAACCTAGCAACTCATCATCTACATGAGCACGTTCTAACTGCACAATAGCAGCAACATCGGTTAATAACGCCTTACGGATAATAAATGACAATGATTATTCCTTTGACCCTAAATTGGGAGATTGTTTCTTAGACCATTCTATCACTAGCGCAACAGGCAGCGGAGACATAATTAATGTCCCCACACCAATAAGTAAGGCAATGACTAATATACCACTGACTTGCTGGCCTATATCACTTTGCCAATATAATCCTACGCCCACCAGCAACATGATTAAACCAACGATATGCAACACTTTGAGTAATTTGATCATTTTAGACTCTTTAATACGTTAAATAATGTTCATTAATCCGAAAAATTACAATTATTTACGCTCTTACTCACCTTCAAGTAGTAGAATAACGGCAATTTTTTCGTATTTGGAACTCTCTTCGCATGATAAAGCATATTCTTGGCGCCACCGTTATATTTTTAGGCCTTAGTGCTTGTCAAAACCACACTCAAATTGTCTCAAATGAACAATTAATTGGTACTTGGCATGTAGAAGTCGTCCTTGATACTCCTACCATTAATAATAGCCCAGCAAAATTAGTTTTTGCCCAAAATGGTGAGTTAAGCGGCAATAACAGCTGTAATCAATTTTTTGGTCATTACGATCAACAAGGAAATCGACTCCAAATGGCACCGTCGGGTTCAACTATGAAAGCTTGTGTAGATAGTTTAATGGCCCAAGAAGCGGATTTGATGCACGCTATTGCACAGGTACAACAGATTGATTTCTCAAAAGGCAAACTCAATCTGCTGTCTGAAAAGGGTGATACGCTATTGGTACTAACAAAACAATCATCGCCACGATCGTTATACAAAGAATCGTTATATAACGAGTCGTCCGATAAAGCCTCTTTAAATACTGCACCCTATTAATTTATAGTTTATAACCTCAATACTGTGAATTATTCACTTAAGTCGGTAGACTTATTACTCACCCAAGTGTCAGCTTAAAGTTCCACTGTAAAATGAATTTTTATTCAATAAATCTGATTCTTTCTTGACTTAACAAGCCAATATATTCAAAATATGCTAGTTTTTTGAATAACAACTATAAGATGAATTATCACTATGCCAGCGACAAGAAATCAGGATGAGCTCGTTCGAACTTTTAAGGCGATTCTGAAAGAAGAACGTTTTGGAAGCCAAAGCGAGATTGTTATTGCGCTTCAAGCCGAAGGATTCGGTAATATTAATCAATCTAAGGTCTCTCGCATGCTCAGCAAGTTTGGTGCTGTGCGAACTCGAAATGCTAAGCAAGAGATGGTGTATTGCCTCCCTGCCGAGCTAGGCGTTCCGACTGCGGGTAGTCCAGTTAAGAATTTAGTACTGGATGTTGACCATAACCAAGCCATGATTGTGGTAAGAACCAGCCCAGGTGCAGCGCAATTAATTGCACGTTTGCTCGATTCAATAGGCAAACCAGAAGGCATATTAGGTACCATTGCCGGCGATGATACTATTTTTATTTGCCCAGCAAGCATAAAAACTATTGATGATACTCTCGAAACGGTTAGATCCTTATTCAACTATAGTGAATAAAAAAACCGTTCCAATAAAAAAGCAATGCCATGGCATTGCTTTTTTATTGCCTAGGATCGGCGTTTACACATCATCAAATTGAGTTAAAAAATCCAGTGATGGTACAAAAAATGACGACCCAGTCAACGCTTTAGTAAACGACATTAGATGATCATGATTTCCATGACCATCACCGTGCACCATACTGCGGAGCATTTTTTCGAAGTTATCAGGTGTACGGCATACAGAAAGAAACATTAGCCCTTGTTCTCTAATCGAACCATATGGCATGCTTTGGCGTAAAATCTCTAATGCGTTACCCTGTGGGTCCTTTAAATTGACTCGTTTCGTATGGCTGGTTAATGGCTTATCTTCTGACTCGTACTCAATATCATCAACTTTGGTTCGACCAAAAATATCTTCTTGTTTTTTAAGTGGTAAACGATGCCATTTACTTAAGTTATGCATGTATTTTTGCACATGTAGATAACTACCAGATACAAAGTCTTGATCTTCATCACCGACGAGCGCAACTTGTTGACGATGGCGCCCTTTAGGGTTTTCAGTACCATCAACAAAGCCGGTTAAATCACGACTGTCCATAAATCGAAAACCGCGCTCTTCATCGACTAACTCAACCAAATCCTCAAACATTTGATTAATTTCATTAGCAACAAGATGCAAAATATCATAACGATCGCAACGGATATGAACAAACAGATCATATTCCATCGCGGGAGCATCACGATTACCGTCATTCATTGCAGGAAAAGGTTTCAACAATGCTGGACGAGCTTCTGGATAAAAAGTATCCCAAAAATTGGCCCCAATACCCACAAAGCCATTAAAAGCACTGTCTGCATACTGATCCGTGAGTTCGTAAATGTATTGCGCCACATTAGCAATGGACGGACGTAGTTGATCTTCAACACCGTCATTGGCATTAAACATCAAGTACACACTGTGTAAATTCCCTTCTGCGCAAATCCCTAACTGTTCACGAGGCATAACTTGGTTACCCATATTAACTCATCTACCTTAATACTTTATGTCGGCCTAAATGGTTATAACTTAACGCTTTGATGTAATTAAGTAGTCATTAGATAACCAATAGCTTCTTTTATCAATTCCGCTAATTAATAGCTTATCTTAATTCAATATACATTACCCGAAGTGTACTCACATTTAGCTGATTTGTAATCGATATTGTACTCATATTGGGTCAGGTAAGAGGTTGATCATTCATTACAATTATTATCATACTGTCTGTGAATATGGCGAGCAGGGCCACCACTGCATTCTCATTTACGATACTATTACCAATATTTTTCGACCGTTATTTGCCCAGGAGCACGTCGAAGATTTTTGGCTAATCCTTTATCTACTAGGGCTATTTGAGCGTCACTTATCATCCCTGGGTTACCACAGATCATCACTTGAGAATGTTCTGCATTAATCCCTAACCCCGCTTTTTGTTCAATTAATCCGCTGCTAATGCCATCAGGAATGCGACACGATAACCCTTCAGGATAGTCTTCACGGGTCACAATCGGAATAAACACAAACTGCTGTGGATGTTGTTCAATAAACTGGTTAATGGTTGCTAAATAAGCTAAATCTTCAGCGAACCTGACACCATAAACTAATACGACTTTTTCAAAGCGTTGCCAAGGTTCTGCCGTTGCCAGCATAGAGATAAAAGGACCCACAGCGGTACCGGTAGCAAAGAACCACAAATGTTTGCCTTGCAATACGCCGTTAGGCACTTCATCTAAGGTCATAAATCCAGTCGCTTTGGGCGTCACTTCAATGGTGTCTCCTGGGTTTAATGCTTTTAGATCTGGAGATAATTGCCCATCCTCTACCGACACCGCCAGCACTTCGACATAATCCGTACCTGGAGAATTTACCAGTGAATACGCCCGCGCGACACGCTTTTCATCACGCATTTGGCTGAGCTTAATAAACTGACCTGCGATAAAAGGTTCGACATCGGCTTTGATGCGCAATGAGAATAATTTATCATTCCAATCAATGCGCTCAATTACCTTACCCGTTGTCCACATAGTCACTATCCTTATCGCTGAAAGCCTATCTTAATCATAAGAGACTAAGTAGCTTGAGTCACGCTTTGTGATCCATCTTTAGTCGACTTATCCTGTCTAAATTGCGCTAACCCTTGCTGTATCAGCTCATATGTTTTATCAACACCAGCAGCAATATCGCCCTCTAGTACTTTTAAACCAGACAAAATATCACTTGCCTCTTTAAAGCCGTGATCGATTGCATCTCCAATTTTGAGCATAAAGCTGTCAACTTGTTCATCGAGCACCATAGATTGGTTTTGTTGTTGATGCACAGAGAAAAACGCTGTTGCAAAGCTAACAATACGATCAGCAGTTGCTTCTGGCGAGTAATCCACCCCACTCGCAAGGCTCTTTTGGACTGAGTTTTCTCCTCGCATTGGTGCAAGCTCTTCGTTAATGGCTTCAATCGCGGCGCGATAAAGTAATGCCATGGACTTGTCACCGGCAGCAATGCTCACTTCCTCTTGTGCTGCCAGAATGTTGTTATTCATTATTTGACGACTGAGTTGGCTCGCTGATATTTTGGTGGATAAGTTGACCGCTGAGCTAGCGTTATTGGAAGCGGCTTGAGTTGACGAAGTGGCGGCACGGGTTGAAGTGCTTTTACTTTCTAGTGCAGGGGTCGCATTAGTTGAAGCCGCATTGTTAACATCCATAATAATTTCTCATTTAGCATAATAGATAGCCTAAATATCGACCAAAAAATGAATCTCTGAAGTCATAATAGATAAATATAACGATTCATCTCATTCACCCCCTTACGATATTAATGGCGAACTAAAGGCCTATATTGCATAACGATAATGTAAAGGATAGCCCAAATAACAGCGTTAATGTGTACATTAGCAATACCCGCTAAATTGAAAAAGTAAGCTTCAACGCATCACAATCGCATCAATTAATGCCTTACTACTGCAAAAGAAAACCGTTTGATAACGAGGTCAAAAGTGTAACGATATAGTTACCTCGTATTGGTTATTGCTAATATGGCTAGTTAATAAGATTAATTTTATCATTATCACCCATACTGAGTCTCTCACACTGAATTTTAATTAAGGACAAAAATATGCTGCAACAACATTGGTTTATGTGGGGAATAGATATTTTTTCTGGTCTTTTATTAACATGCCTATGCATCTGAGTCAGTTTTGGCCTATTCTTATAGTATAAATCAAGACTAGAAGTGAGATTTGCTATGA
>NZ_JBEOPI010000037.1:0-44917 GCF_040309905.1 Shewanella sp. CAL98-MNA-CIBAN-0140 | reverse complement strand
TAAGTGATTTATTACCTTGGCATGCCGATCTAAAAGCTTGATGATATCGGGCTCCACCGCTTAATTGACCGCTTACGTTTTAATAAACCTTGACGGATCCCCTAACCTTAACGTGAATGAAGCCTTGTTAACATTTTTAAATAAAGATGCTCAATTCTGGAATATGGTTTATCACTCATCTCGCTCTATATTCAACCATATGATTGCCGTTAGCGTAATCAAATCTCAACTTAACTTTGCCAGCACCTTAGCTAAGACACTCGATACCGCGGTTTCAAACAAAGTCACAACTTGGCAAACGCCATTCGAATTAACTAATAGCGATTTTGAGAGAGTATTTTCTGGTGAATGGCAGTTTGCTCAAAATGTCAGACAACAAATGTTAATTGAAGTGCAGTCTGATAAGGTAGCTTTTTATGAAAAATGGTTAGCAGATGCTTTGTATAAGCCCACAGACAGTGACAACCTCATGGCTGAGTATATTGTTAGCTTAGTTAAGGAACCGGTTTCAACAACCTCTGAACACACGGTCATAAAACCGGATTACTGCTCTTTCGACAATTATATAAAGCAATTATGGATATCACGTTACAATCCGATTGGTAAACTATTTAACTGCACCGTTTATGAAACAGATTATAAGCAACGTTTAACTAATATAAATAAAGATTTAGAGCAATTGCGAACTAATCTACTTACCGAAAAATCATCTTAATAACATCACATCGACTGATTTTATTTAATACCGTTAGCGACAAAAGAGCACAAATATGCTTTTTTTTGGTTTATAAATCTTTATATAAAGTACTTAATCTGAAATAGAGATAAAAGATGAGAAGGTAATAAAATGAACACGCTTAGCCATATATCGATCTAAACTTGTTGTTTGTTAATAAGACGCAGCCTCTTGTTACTGGTTGCGTTAATAGTAAGTCTTTCAACTCAGTTAGGAAAGGACTGTTTGATAGTCGTTTGTTATCCAAAATTCAGGTTACTTATAGATAATACACTGCAAGCTGCACACCGATTAACGAAAACACACCCGCCAATACATCATCAATCATAATCCCAAAACCACCATGCACTTTGGCATCAAGCCAACGTATAGGCCATGGCTTTATAATGTCAAAAAAGCGAAATAATACAAAACCGAGAGCTAACCATATAAAACCTAAAGGCGCGGCAATCATGGTGATCATCAACCCAACCACTTCATCCCACACAATAGCGCCATGGTCGTGTACACCCATATCTCTAGCCGCTTTCCCACAAATATAGAATCCGGCAAGCATACTAATACAGGTGATGATGAGGTAATTCGTTAAGCTTAACTGCTGCATGAGCAACACTATGGGCACTGCGGCTAAGGTACCAAAGGTACCCGGCGCTTTTGCCGCTTTACCGCTGCCAAAGCCTAATGCCAAAAAATGAATTGGGTGGGCTAAAGACAGTTTTTTAACGAATTTATCTTGGGTTAATAGTCTCATAGTACTCAATTAAAAATGCACAAAGCCACGTGAAATAGGGGTGAATGCTTGCCCATTTTCTACTAGTTTTAATTTATCGCCGGCGCTGATCTGACCAATTTTAACAAACTTCACCCCAGCATGAATTAGCGCGGTATCAATTGCACCGCGTTGTGACTCTGGCACAGTAAATAAAAGTTCGTAGTCTTCACCGCCAGTTAATGCATAACTTAATGCATCTTCACGACTAAGATTGGCTTTAAGTGAGTTTGATAAAGGAATGAGATCCACATCAATGATGGCGCCGACTTTCGATGCCGATAACACATGTCCAATATCAGACATTAAGCCATCAGACAAATCAATAGCGCTTGTGGCTAGAGTGCGTAGTGCTTGACCTGCCAACACACGAGGCGTTGGGTAATAATGGCGGTTAATCAGATATTGTTTATCTTCAGCGTTAACGGTCTTAACACCTCTGATAATATCAAGGCCTAAGGCTGAATCACCTAGGGTTCCCGTCACATAGATCCAGTCTCCTCTTTTTGCACCTGCACGGGTTAATGCTGTACCTTTAGGGACTTGGCCATTAATCGTAATACTGATACTGCGCGGACCACGGGTGGTATCACCACCAATGAGTGCAATACCATAATATTCAGCAATATCAAAAAGGCCGGCACTGAACTGGGCTAACCAAGGTTCATCAACACAGGGTAACGTCAGTGCTAAAGTAAACCAAGCGGGCTCGGCCCCCATTGCGGCAAGATCAGAAAGGTTAACCGCTAGCGATTTATAACCTAAAGCATGAGCTGGAATGTCTGCTAAAAAATGGATATTTTCAACAAGGGTATCACAAGAAATTGCTAAAGATTTCTTGTCCGCAGGATTCACTAACGCACAGTCATCGCCGATGCTTAACTCAACATCGCGCCTTTTTTGACCTTTATTGCGGAAGTAATGTTCGATGAGTTGAAATTCTTTCACATTCAGTCTGGTACGGTAAACCGTCCACCTTAATTTTGAAACAATTAATAACAAATGAAAACGGTATCCGAAGATACCGTTCTGGTGTTACTTATGCTTCACTAACTTATCAAGCAAGCCGTTGACAAATTTGTGACTATCTTCAGCACCAAACGCTTTCGCTAACTCGATACCTTCGTTAATAGCCACTTTAAACGGCACATCTTTACGGAAGGTCAACTCGTAAGTTGCCAGACGCACAATGGCTTTTTCTACTGGTGACACTTCTTCAAAATTACGATCAAGATGTGGCTTTAACAGCTCATCAATTTGCGATATTTTTGATGCTACACCGGTTAATAGCTCACGAAAATAAGCGACATCAACACCGTCAGTGTTCTGTTCAGTTAAAAACTCATGTTCTACGTCAGCAACTTTGTTTTTACTTAACTGCCATGAATAAATGGCTTGAACGGCTAA
Organism: Shewanella sp. CAL98-MNA-CIBAN-0140; assembly: GCF_040309905.1. NCBI lineage: Bacteria > Pseudomonadati > Pseudomonadota > Gammaproteobacteria > Alteromonadales > Shewanellaceae > Shewanella > Shewanella sp. CAL98-MNA-CIBAN-0140. The sequence goes on along the minus strand of NZ_JBEOPI010000037.1, from coordinate 42,005 downwards.
ACGGCGGGCCTTACGGCGCTCTGAAGGTTTCATACTTTTCCTACTATTACAGCTGTTGTTCTAGTTGTTGCAGTACATTAACCATTTCAAGCAAACTAAGGGCAGCTTCGCCACCTTTGTTACCTGCTTTAGTACCTGAACGCTCAATAGCTTGCTCAATGGTATCTGTAGTTAATACACCGAATGAAACAGGAAGATCGTACTCTAATGCAACTTGTGCAAGACCTTTGTTACATTCACCAGCAACAAATTCAAAATGAGGTGTACCGCCACGGATGACAGCACCTAATGCAATGATCCCGTCAAACTTTCCACTTGCAGCAACACGTTTTGCAGCAAGCGGTAATTCAACTGCACCAGGCACTCGAACAACAGTAATGTTGTCGTCACTGACCTGGCCGAAACGCTTTAATGTGTCTATTGCACCGTCAAGCAGACTTTCAACTAAAAAGCTATTGAATCGCGATATTACAATCGCCACTTTGGCATTTTTCGCTTCGATATTACCTTGAACTACGTTCATTCTATCTTACCTAAATTAGCTAAAGCACCCCGCTCGGGGCAAAAAAGAGGCGCTATGATATCACAGCCGAAAGCCCTGAGCGCTATGCAATTAATGAAATTATTAAATTTACCATAAGCCAAAATTATTCAGCTATATAATCCGTTACTTCTAAACCAAAACCTGACAAGGAATGGTAACGCTTTGGCGAACTTAATAAGCGCATTGTACTGACACCTAGACTCGACAGAATTTGCGAGCCGACGCCAACACGACGTGATGTTCCTTGCCACATGGCTCCTGCTGGTGATTGGCCATTATCTTCGGCCTCAAACGCTTTCACTTTTGCCAGAATCTGACTTGAATGCTCAACGTTACCCAGTAACACCAATACGCCACCTTCTAAAGCAATGCGTTGCATGGCTTTTTCTAATGGCCAGCTACGCGTTTGATCTCGCTCAGAATGCAGTAAATCGTTAAAGGTATTTTGCAAATGCACACGCACTAAACAATTAGGCTTCACTTCATCTTTAACCAATGCGTAGTGTAATTGATTATCAATAGTGTCTCTAAATGTCACCATAGTAAAATCACCAAAACGAGTCGGTAGTTTACATTGAGCTTCGCGTACAACCGTGGTTTCGTTGGTGTTACGGTATTCAATTAGGTCTGCAATGGTACCGATTTTAATCCCATGCTTTTGACTGAATATTTCTAAATCAGGACAGCGCGCCATGGTGCCGTCTTCATTTAAAATTTCAACAATCACAGCTGAAGGTTCACAGCCAGCTAAGCGCGCTAAATCGCAACCGGCTTCAGTATGGCCAGCACGCGTCAATACCCCGCCTTCTTGTGCCATTAACGGAAAAATATGCCCAGGTTGTACTAAATCAGAGGCTTTGGCATCTTTGGCAACAGCGACTTGAACGGTCACGGCTCGGTCATGAGCTGAGATCCCGGTTGTGACCCCGGTCGCCGCTTCAATTGATACGGTAAAGTTAGTCGAGAACTGCGCATTGTTGTTGGTGACCATTAAAGGCAAGTTAAGCTGCTGACAACGCTCTTTGGTCATGGTTTGGCAAATTAATCCGCGGCCATAGGTTGCCATGAAATTGATTGCAGCAGGCGTCACTTTATCAGCGGCCATGATCAAATCACCTTCATTCTCTCTGTCTTCATCATCCATCAAGATAACCATCTTACCTTGACGAATATCTTCAATGATTTCTTCTATGTTATGTAGCGCCATTGTCAGACCTTTCTCTATTAAGTTTTTGATTTTAAATAATTAAATCAATTTGCATTTTGTATTTGTTATTTTGAATCATGTATTGTGCATAATCTTTGAGTACAATTTTTTATGCTTGGAGCGATTAGCGCAAAAATCCAGACTTAGCTAATAATTCCATCGTCACACCCGATGACGGCTGTGCTTGGCTAGCATCAGGTTGCATTAAACGCTCTAAATAGCGGGCAATTAAATCCACTTCGATGTTCACGCTGTCACCAACTTTGAGATCCACCAGCGTGGTTTCACCCGCAGTATGAGGCACGATGGTTAATCTAAAACGAGTTCCATCAACTTCATTGACGGTCAAACTAACGCCATCAATGGTGACCGATCCTTTGTGAGCAATGTAGCGACTTAATTGAACCGGTACCGATAACCAAAACTCAAGTGCCTTGCCTCGGTAAGCACATTGCTCAATTTTTGCAATGCCATCAACGTGGCCGCTGACCATGTGTCCACCCAACCTCGTGGTCGCCGTAACGGCTTTTTCAAGATTAACCTTTTGGCCAACTTGATAACGACTAAAACCAGTTAATTCAACTGTTTCAGCCGATATATCCGCAACGTAGCTATCGCCTAAACGCTCAACAACGGTCAAGCACACGCCATTTGTGGCAATGCTATCACCTAGGTTTACATCGGTTAAATCCAACTTGCCGCTGGCAACGGTTAAGCGGATATCGTTACCTTTGCGATCAATTTTACGTAATGTACCAAGGGCTTCGATTATCCCAGTAAACATAATGACTCACTTTTTGCTTTTAAACTTTGCAGTTGTTCAGGTTTTTCTTAAACAACTGCCACATTAATAGGGTTGATTATATCTGAGGATATAACGCTTATCTTGTCCAACGTTGCGCTCATCAATTAATTGCAATGCCGGCGTTTGCTCCATGGCACTGTAATCGGGTAACTGCAACATATTACGTCCATGGCTGCCTAACAGTTTAGGCGCTTGATAAAGCACAATGTCATCGGCGAGGCCTTGAGCGACAAACGCCCCAGCTAAGGTCGCACCCGCTTCGACTAAAACAGAATTAGTATGCTGGCCTAAATACGTTAGCAAAGCTAACAATGGGATCCTGCCCGACGAGTCACATTCTAATTGTAAAAAAGAAACGTGTTGTGGAAAAGCAGCTTTAGCACTTTGGGAATATTGACAGCCAGAAACCAGTAAAATAGGACTTTGAATTGAAAATAACCTTTGTGTTGCCGTCAGTCTCGCTCTGCTGTCTAGCACAACCCTTAAAGGTTGGAAAATTTCATCTTTTGTATGGCGAGTGGTTAACTCACCTAACGCCTCATAGCGCACATTAAGGCTAGGGTCATCGATAAGGATTGTTTCAACGCCTGTGATTAATGCACAGTGGCTGGCACGGTATTTTTGCACATCGGCTCGTGCAGCACTGCCGGTAATCCACTTTGACACCCCATTAGACAGGGCGGTTTTACCGTCTAAACTGGCGGCTATTTTAACCGTGACCCAAGGAAGCCTAGTTTTCATGCGCTTCATAAAGCCTAGATTGAGATCATAAGCTTGTTGGCTGAGTAGTCCTACATCGACCTTAATTCCAGCCTCACGTAACATGGTGATACCGCGGCCTGACACTTCTGGGTTCGCATCGGTCACAGCAACAACGACTCGCGCAACCTTGGCGTTAATTAACCCTGAAGCGCAAGGTGGCGTACGACCATAATGACTGCAAGGTTCTAAGGTTACATAGGCGGTGGCGCCTTGAGCGCTATGACCATTATCAAGCACCATTTTCAGCGCATTGACTTCAGCGTGGCCTTCGCCAGCACGCTGATGGAAACCCTCACCGATAATCTTATTCTGATAGACAATGACACAACCAACACAGGGGTTGGGCCTAGTGGTATAACGGCCTTTCTCGGCAAGCGCTATAGCACGGCTCATCATTTGGGTGTCAAAAGTAGGCCCGTTGGACATGATAGATAATCTCTTATTGCTTAGATGCCATGATAACCGTTAAAAACGGTCATTACACAGCATTACTTTTGCAACTTAGCAATGGCCTCGCCAAATTGTGACACATCTTCAAACGCACGATAAACAGAGGCGAAACGAATGTAAGCCACCTTATCAAGGTTCATCAACTGTTCCATCATAAGATTACCAATCATTTCCGAATCCACTTCGCGCTCACCAGTCGCGCGCAGCATTGATTTAATTTTTGTCAACGCTTGATCAATGTCATCAATAGAAACCGGACGTTTTTCAACGGCACGCAACATGCCGCCGCGCAGTTTCTCTTCATCAAATGGTTGTCGGGTGCCATCGCGTTTTATCACTCTAGGCATGACTAATTCAGCGCCTTCAAAGGTGGTAAAACGTTCATGACATTCGGTACATTCCCGGCGACGACGGACTTGGTGACCATCAGCCACTAATCGAGAATCTATCACTTTGGTATCGGTCGCGCTACAAAAAGGGCAATGCATTAGGACTCCTGCAGAAAAAATGGCCGCTAGCAATTAGCGGCCATTAAAGTTTATCCTATTTGGTGAACAAGGTTAACCTAAACCTGTATCAACAGACATCCAAATACGATTAACCGTATACAGGGAATCGAGCACACAAGGTCAATACTTGACCTTTTACGCGCTCAATAACCGCTGTATTAGATGCATCATCAAGAATGTCACAAATCCAACCGGTCAATTCTTTCGCTTCAGCTTCTTTAAAGCCGCGACGAGTAATGGCTGGTGTACCAATACGAACACCAGAGGTCACAAACGGTGAACGAGGGTCGTTAGGCACTGAATTTTTGTTAACGGTAATGTTGGCACTGCCTAAGGCTGCGTCGGCTTCTTTACCGGTTAAATCGCGGCCAATTAAGTCAACCAACATTAAATGGTTTTCAGTACCGCCAGAAACGATTTTGTAACCGCGGGCTAAAAACACTTCAACCATGGCTTTGGCATTTTTAACAACTTGCTGTTGGTATACTTTAAATTCTGGCTCTAGTGCTTCTTTAAATGCGACCGCTTTACCTGCGATAACATGCATTAAAGGACCCCCCTGACCACCAGGGAATACTGCTGAGTTTAGTTTTTTATATAAAACTTCATCATCGGCTGCAGAAATAATAATCCCGCCGCGTGGGCCGGCCAATGTTTTATGGGTTGTTGACGTTATTACATGAGCATAAGGCACTGGCGTTGGATAAACACCTGCGGCAATTAAGCCTGCCACGTGGGCCATATCAACAAACAAATAAGCACCAATTTTGTCGGCAATCTCGCGCATTCTAGCCCAGTCAACAATACCTGAAAAAGCCGAAAAACCGCCGATCATCATTTTAGGCTTATGTTCAATGGCTAAACGCTCCATTTCGTCATAATCAATTTTGCCAGACTCATCGATACCGTAGGGAATGATGTTGTAAAGCTTGCCAGAAAAATTAACCGGTGAACCGTGGGTCAAATGACCACCATGAGCAAGGTTCATCCCTAAAACGGTATCGCCTGGCTGCAATAACGCCATAAATACAGCACTGTTTGCTTGCGAACCGGAATGAGGCTGTACGTTCGCATATGTTGCACCAAATAATTCTTTTGCGCGTTCAATCGCTAATGTTTCAATCACATCAACGTATTCGCACCCACCATAGTAACGCTTACCTGGATAACCTTCAGCATACTTGTTGGTTAACTGAGAACCTTGGGCTTCCATCACACGAGGACTGGTATAGTTTTCAGATGCAATCAATTCAATGTGTTCTTCTTGACGACAAGTTTCATCTTCAATGGCTTTAAATAATTCTGGATCATAATCCGCAATATTCATCGCTTTCTTCAACATGCTAGCTCCAACATCATTATCTGTATAGTAGGGTTGCGCGTTATTCTACCCTGCAACGATGATGATTCACAGTAGAAACAACATGAAATTCACTGTGTTCTGAATACAAAACTATTCATGTTTATGGCACCAAGTGGCCAGATCCTTCATTCTTTTTGACCTAAAAAGCGCTGTGGATTAAATCACACAATTGCCTGTTGAGTTCAGCTCATAATACAGTAGAATTATCATCATCTTTGTTGACAATTAGACAGTATAATTATGGCTCAATTTGTATACAGCATGCTTCGTGTGGGTAAAATTGTCCCACCTAAAAAGCAAATTTTGAAAGACATTTCATTAAGCTTCTTTCCTGGCGCCAAAATTGGTGTACTCGGATTAAACGGTTCAGGTAAATCGACATTGCTGCGCATCATGGCCGGTATAGATACCGAAATTGAAGGTGAAGCGCGTCCAATGCCTGGACTAAAAATTGGTTATTTACCGCAAGAGCCGCGCTTAAACGAGCAACAAACGGTTCGCGAGGCCGTCGAAGAAGCCCTGAGTGAAGCCAAAAATGCATTGATCCGTTTAGATGCTGTTTACGCCGCTTATGCTGAACCCGATGCAGATTTTGATGCCCTAGCCAAAGAACAAGGTGAGTTAGAAGCCATCATCCAATCTCAAGATGCACACAATCTTGATCATATTCTAGACCGTGCAGCAAACGCGTTACGTCTGCCCGATTGGGATGAAAAAATTGCTGTACTGTCCGGTGGTGAACGTCGACGGGTAGCCCTTTGTCGCTTGCTACTTGAAAAGCCTGAAATGCTATTACTCGACGAACCGACAAACCACTTGGATGCTGAATCCGTCGCATGGTTAGAGCACTTTTTACAAGAGTATTCTGGCACCGTAGTCGCTATTACCCATGACCGCTATTTCTTAGACAATGCAGCAGGCTGGATTTTAGAACTCGACCGTGGTGAAGGGATCCCCTGGGAAGGTAACTACTCCTCATGGCTTGAGCAGAAAGATGCCCGTTTGCAACAAGAATCTTCAACACAAAGTGCTCGTCAAAAAACTATCGCAAAAGAATTAGAATGGATACGTCAAGGTGCGAAAGGCCGCCAATCTAAGGGCAAAGCCCGTATGGCGCGTTTTGAAGAACTCAACACTAACGATTACCAAAAACGTAACGAGACCAACGAATTGTTTATTCCACCAGGGCCACGCCTCGGTGATAAAGTGATTGAAGTGACTAACTTAACAAAATCCTATGGTGATCGCGTATTGATTGACGATCTTACCTTTACCGTTCCCAAGGGCGCCATTGTGGGGATTATCGGAGCTAACGGTGCGGGTAAGTCGACGTTATTCAAAATGATCTCAGGCGAAGAACAACCAGACAGTGGCTCAATTTCTGTGGGTGACTCAGTTCAAATTGCTTCTGTTGAGCAGTTCCGTGATTCAATGAATGATAAAAATACCGTGTGGCAAGAGATTTCTGGCGGCCACGATATTATGCGGATCAATAATACTGAAATTTCGAGCCGTGCTTATGTCGGACGTTTTAACTTCCGTGGTGGCGATCAGCAAAAAATTATCGGCACCTTATCGGGTGGCGAGCGCAACCGAGTCCACTTAGCCAAATTAATACAAGCCGGTGGCAACGTATTATTACTCGACGAACCTACCAACGACTTGGACGTAGAAACATTACGCGCCCTAGAAGAAGCGTTATTAGAGTTTCCCGGTTGTGCGATGGTTATTTCACATGACCGTTGGTTCCTTGACCGTATCGCTACCCATATTCTGGATTACCGAGACGAAGGTAAAGTGAGTTTCTATGAAGGTAACTATACTGAGTATTCAACTTGGTTAAAAGATAGCTTAGGCGCCGATGTAGTAGAACCGCATCGATTAAAATATAAGCGGTTAAATAAGTAATCTCAGCTAAGGATAGTAAAAGGCTATCAAACAGGCCTTTGCCCCGCTAACGATGTTACTCAATAAAGCAGAGCCTTAGCGCTCTGCTTTATTGTATTTGAGCGTATTGAATGATTATTCTCAGATTAAACGATAAAAATATCAACCTATACCAACATTTTGCCAATTCATTGTGGGCAATACACCATAATCTGTTTATAAAGCGAAAAATCACTTCCGCATTATAAATTACCAAGCTTTTTTTACTTTTTACTGATTAAATTCAGTTTATTACCTAGCTTTAACGATTCCAGCTTGTAAGCCAGTTTAACGGTGATATCAGTGAGATACGGTTCAATTTACCGTGTTTTATTGTACCAACTCATTTTCGGCAATCGAAGTCATTACCTCGGCAGAAAAGCAGAGCCTCAATAAAATTGAACATCAATACAATATCGATATCCTGCTCATCACGGTTAACGGCAAATTTTCACCATTTAATAGAAAAGCCGATGACATTGACGTGCGGAAAAAAGCAATTATTTTAGAACGACAACGATATAACGAATTCATTGCACTATTTACCTAAGGTTATTAGGGCTAATACGGCGATAGCCGAAACCGATAAAAAAATTGAAAAGTCTGTTTCTTTAATCGATGAATTAACTCAAAAACCACAACAAGACGGCAAACATCTTGAAACTGAAAAAGTAGTCATATTAACTGAATATGAGGCGATAAATAAAAAAACGTGCCACTAAAATTCAGCCATTAGTTACACTCAAAAAAGATATTACTAATCATTTAATTACCGATTTATCGAAATCAAGTCGCACACAGCCAGTCGTTTAAATAGTTCGATTCAGTGTTCAACATCCCCCTCTATCGCAGATTGATTGAAAGAGTCCAAAAGCAGCATTTTATCCAATACCGCTAATGGTCTTTACCGCATCTGGCAGTGAAAACCGTATTGCGGTAGCAACTGTGATATTCTTCAATATGGCATTGGCGACGTTGTCACTCTATTGGTGATCCCCGCAATGTACCGACTCATCTCTTCGTCAACTCACTCACTAGGGTTAGTTGAAGCACAACTTAATGACGCCATTGCCGCTCAAAAAGCGCAACAGCCTTAACCTTCACAGGTGTAATAATGACAACCCTTGCCGTATTCGTAGATGTGCAAAATATTTATTACACCTGTAAGCAAGGTTTTGGGCGTTCATTTAATTACCGCGCCTTGTATAAACGTTTATCCGCACAAGGCAATATTAGCCATGCTATCGCCTATGCGATTGCTCCGGCAGATGACGGACAGGTTAAATTTCAAGATGCACTAAAACATATTGGCTTTACGGTTAAAACTAAGCCTTATATTCAGCGTAGTGATGGCTCAGCCAAGGGAGATTGGGATGTCGGTATTACTATCGATATGCTTGAGATAGCCCCCATGGTAGATGAAGTTATTTTACTGTCTGGTGATGGTGATTTTGATTTGTTACTCAAAAAAATCAACCAAACGACCACATGCTACACCCATGTAGTAAGTGTTGAGCGCCTTACCGCAAAGTCGCTAACCGACCAATGTCAGCAATTTACCGCCATTGATAACACATTATTGATTTAGCCATTTACGCCATTACTTTATTTCGCATACGCTTTATCGACACTCTTTTACAATAGCTAATCCTGATGAGTGTCTATTAGCGGTTAAATCAATAATCGCTCTAGATAAGCGATTTAATGGTTTGTCTTTGCAAAAATGAAACCGCGACCGCATAGGGTTAGGGTTGTTATTGATGTCGCTTGTCAGTCAACAATTTCAAATCGATAAAGCTTTTCTCTACGCTATGCTAGCCAAAGAAATCAGTAACATTATGTAAAAAAAGAGCAACGGCTCGGCTTGTAACAAAAGTGATAGCGTCACGTTTTAATATAAAGGCATTACTCAAATGCTTAATGCTTAATGCTTAATGCTTAATGCTTAATGCTTAATGCTTGTCATTGTGTGCTTATAAGACACTTCGTGATGCAATACCAACTGTCGGATTAAGTAAATTATCCTGCCCAGGACAACGATAACAGACACGATCTAAAAATATGTTTTTTTGCTGTTAAGCTAAGTCGGCATCAATGCTGACATTATATCTTTGTGCTTAAAGCCCACCGGATCGTCAGTGGGTTTACTCAATAGACCACCTCTATTCATCACGGCATTCATCTGCACATTAAACTGAAATAACTTAATCCCATCTCCTGAGCCATCATTTTGGCTATGGCTGATATATCCCCAAACCACTTCAACATACTCGTTTCAGCGCTCCCGAAGAACAAGGCCTAAAGGCTAGGACGCTGCGTGGCTAGAACCTATAAAATCTTAGCAGCCAAGCGACACTTGAGCCTAACAAACCGAAGGTCGCTCTAGCAGCCATAGGGGCTCTTTAATTTGCACGGTGACTTTCCAGCTTTCGCCCGTGATGGTATTTATTTCAATCATTTACCAGCCAAAATCGACGCCTTAACAAACTAACTTGATGACTAACACTATGGCTAGCCTATTGATCTATTAGCAAAACAATCAATTAGTTAATATTAATATTACTCTTTTCCGTTACCCTTATTATGACCATTAATCTATCACTGAGTCAGTTTGTAGGCATTAGCAGTAATCATATTCTAGCGGCTATTGATTGGCGATATTCGCAACAGAGGAAATATCACTTTAATAGTAAAGGTGCTATTATCCGCTTGGCGCAACAGGAACATTTAATAAAGGATTATATGTCGTTAATAGGTTACCCAAACGTCCTGCTTGGTTACATTCTAACTGGCAAAGTGTGGCGTATATTTGCTCAGGTTACTTTACTTGCACTTGTAAGCGCTTGCGTTATCGTCACCCCTAAAATGGCAGTGGCAGAATCACTAAGAATCACGTTAGCAGCAGAAGATAGTTGGCCCCCGTTTGCTGATGAAGTCGGCAGAGGTATTTCCCACAACATTATCAACCATGCTTTTGAGCAAGTTGATGTTGAGGTTTCCACAATTGTCGTACCTTACTCTCGGGGTCTGATTATGACCGAACGCGGCACTGTTGATGGCGTCTTTAATGTCACCCGTGAGCAGAGCACTATTGATCGCTTTGTATTTGGTAATGAACCTCTTTTTACCGTAACGGCTTCTTTTTTCTTTGCCAAAGAATACCCTAACATTGTGAATAATAAATGGCAGATCCCAACACAGAGCACGATTGGTATTGTGGATGGTTATGAATACGGAGATGAATTTATGACACTTGTAGAGAAACTGAAACTACACGTTATTACCGTTAATAGTCAGCGCCAATTGATCAATTTGCTATTAGTGGGCAGAATTGATACTGCGATTATGTATGATCTTGTCGCTGATGTTTACATCAACCAGATGGGTGTTAGCCGTGATATAAAAGCAAAATTTAACAATCATACCAGTGAAATATTTGTCGCGTTTTCTAAACATAATCCACAAGCAAAGCACCTTAGCCAATTACTCGATAAAGGACTGCTCACGTTACAAAAACAAGGCAAGTATCATCAACTGCTTCTGCCCTCAAATAATTAACCACAATACAATGAATAACATAAGGTCATAGTGTAATGAGCCATGTCTCTGTAGAGCCCAAATACAGTCCAGTTCACTCTTTTGCGGTACAAATTTATTATGAAGACACCGACTTTTCTGGTGTGGTGTACCATCCTAATTTTTTAAAGTATTTCGAACGCGCACGTGAACATGTCATTGGTGCGGATGTGCTTAGTCAACTTTGGCAGCAACAACAATTAGGTTTTGCTGTTTATCGCAGCGATATGTTATGTCACGATGGGGTTGAATTTGCAGAAATTATTGATGTTCGTACTCAATTTTATTTTGAAAGTAAGTATCGTACAGTGTGGAAACAGCAAATATGGCGTCCCAATGCCAAAAAGCCTGCGGTAACGGCAACCGTTGAAATGGTCTGCATGAACCAGAAGCGTCAACTTGCGCCTATGCCTGCAGAATTAATCGCCCATTTATCGGTGGGATCTTAGTCTTAGCATGGTCACCTAAAACGTTTCAATGTCGCCTTAAAGACCATTATGTTATGGGTGTTTAATTTGCGGATGATTAAGTTGCGAATGATTAAGTTGCGAGTAATTAAGTTGCGGATAAATGTGTTCAAACTCACTGGCAGTGAAAGGTTTCGCAAAGTAATCACCTTGAATCGTATCCACCCCAAAAAGATGTAACGTCTCTAAGACTGACTTAGATTCCACCCCTTCAACCGTCACTTCAAAACCTAAATTTTTAGCGAGATCGATACTGGTCTTAACAATTTGTTTCGCGGCTTTGGACGTTTCAAATTCATCTAAAAAGGCTTTATCAATTTTCACTTCATCTACGGGTAAATGACGTAAATAAGCCAAAGAAGAATGGCCGGTACCAAAGTCATCAATGGCCAATTTAACCCCGATATCTCGCAATTGATTTAAGGTCATAATAGTTTGTTCTAGTGATATCATTAAGGCGCTTTCGGTGATTTCAATCGTAATGGATTCGGCAGGAACCAGATACTGGGATAGTTTTGTGCCGACATCGACTGCCAAATTGGGATTATCTAAATCAGTTGATGACAAATTAAGCGCAACATTAACGTAAATCCCCATATTTCGCCATTTGGCTTGTTGAGCTAACACGTTATCCAGCACCCAAGGACTCAGAATATCAATCATTCCGGTTTGTTCCGCTAATGGAATAAATTCACTCGGTGAAATTAGTCCTAAGCTTTCATGCTGCCAACGGATCAATGCTTCTACCTGCTTACATTGGCCACTTTTTATATCTAATTTTGGTTGAAAAACCATAAATAATTGATCTTGCTTTAATCCTTTAGGCAAGCCATTAATGATTAGCAATTCTCGGTATTGCGCTTTATCATCATCCTGATCATAAAAAGCAATCGGCTGCTTTAATGCTTTGGCTTTCTTCAGGGCTAAATCTAAGCGGCGAAGCATCAAACTCACATCCGCATGATGTTCACTTAATGACAACACCCCTAATTGCATTTTGATACTGATGGGCTGCTGTTCAATTTCAAATGGTCTTTGTAAGTCATTTTTTATGGTGAGCAACTGCTCGATAGTCAAGGGTTGGTGATAAAACAACAGAAACTCATTACCGTTCATCCGCGCAATAAACTGTGCTTTGCAATTAAGGCTATCGATCCGCTTTGCAAATGCTTTAAGCAGTTTGTCACCAAATAAAAAACCAAATAAATCATTCACAAAACGAAATTGGTGAATATCCACCAGCACCAGCATGCCTTCTGAAATCGGCATTCTAGCCAGCATTTTTCGTTTAAAACCGACACGATTGGCTAATCCGGTTAACTTATCCCGTTCGGTAATAAACAGGCTTGATTGATGTAAATCATGAAGAACGTTAATGAGCGGTTTTAACGATTTAGAAGAAGAGTCTATATTAAATGAATCTTGGTTAAGCAACCTGAGTTCAAGCGAGTGAGTTAATCGCTGAATAAATCGATGTTGGCGCCAATAAATAAATGCAACAATGCACAGCATAACTGCAATAATAAATAACATTGTTATCAGTAAATAATTCATCATGTTACAGTTTCAGTCTTGTGGTTTTTAGACATTAAACAGCATTGTATTTGGATAGTGTTCATTCTGGTATTGGCTCAAAGAGTAATATCCATAAAAAATATCCATTAATAATGGCTATTCGTAGCTTTGCTTAATTGAATGATACATCTCAATAAATTCATCACTGGCTAGATCTTCTGGTGTCACAGGTAACCCGCGCTCGGCAAACACCCCTAACCTTCCCTCTAAGTCTTCACCGGCACGAAGTTCACCCGTGTAGAATGCTGCGGATCGAATAAAATCAAGGTAAGTGACCGTGTTAGGCAGGTAGTGAAGATCAGACCAACGTTCAACCACTTCCATTACCTCTGGGGCAAAGTCCCATGTTTTTAATACAGCACGGCCAATCGGCCCCTGCATTTTACGCACTAAACTGCGTAAATCGTCAATTCGACTAAACAGTTCAGGTTGAGCTTCTGCTTCGGTTAATACCGGTAATGCACCAATATTATGCACTAAGCCCGCAAGGGTTAACGTATCACGATTTAATTTTTTAGTGGGATGACGCTTATTATACATTTCGAGCATGGCACAGGATGAAGCGGTGACCTCAATCGAGGTTTTCCATACTTCATCCATGACTTCCCACACCATTTCGTTAGTGGAGATAAATAACTGCTCCATGGCAACAGAAGTGGTAATAGATTTTATTTGCACTAAGCCAATACGGCTAACCGCAGCATTGATACTTTCCGCTTTGTTACCCCGTGAATACAAGGCACTGTTAGCCACTTTAATAATTCGAGCTGAGATAGCGGCATCTTGACCAATAATATCTGCGACTTGTTTAAGACTTGAATCTTGACGAGACACGACTTCTTGAACGCGCATGGCCACTTCTGGCAATGTCGGTAGCACTAAAGCATCATCTTTAAGCTTCTTTAATAGTCCAACCAAGAGTTGATGTTCCGTCGACATGGAGTCTCCATAAATATATAGTCAATAATGTTGTGATTATATACCCAAACCGATAACGTTTGCGATTACTCAACAAGCTAGAACTTAATTAATTGTCCACTGTTGTGCCAATTAATCGCTTAAATATTGCCTTTGTCATACTAAAAAGACAACCGACATCACAAATACCAAGGCTATATTTGTCCGCGCTAATATCCTTAAGTAAGCTTCCGACCTTGAGTTATGCAATATCCCATTAGGTCGAGAAAAACCATGTTTAAACCTGAATTATTATCTCCCGCTGGTACGCTTAAAAATATGCGTTACGCCTTTGCTTATGGTGCCGATGCCGTTTACGCAGGCCAACCTCGTTATAGCTTACGAGTCAGAAATAATGATTTCAAAATGGAAACGCTCGCCACCGGTATAGAAGAGGCTCATGCCCTTGGCAAAAAATTGTATGTTGTGAGTAATATTGCACCTCACAATGCCAAGCTAAAAACCTATATTAAAGACATGCAACCTGTCATTGCGATGAAGCCTGACGCCGTTATTATGTCAGACCCAGGGCTCATCATGATGGTCCGCGAGGCCTTTCCTGAGCAAGTGATTCACTTATCGGTTCAAGCTAACGCGATTAACTGGGCGTCAGTTAAATTCTGGCAACAGCAAGGCATTAAACGGGTCATTTTGTCTCGTGAATTGTCACTGGATGAAATTGAAGAAATTCGTCAACGTTGTCCCGATATTGAATTAGAAGTATTTGTTCACGGTGCACTTTGCATGGCGTATTCTGGCCGTTGTTTACTCTCTGGTTACATGAATAAACGCGACCCAAACCAAGGAACCTGTACTAATTCCTGTCGATGGAAATACGATGTGCACCAAGCACAGCAAACTGAGACCGGTGATATCATCCCTGTCGCCCCCACGGTACAGTTTGAATCGCCAACATTAGGTTCTGGCCAACCCAGTAGCGACATTGTCCTATTGCAAGAAGCCGGTCGACCTGGCGAGTATATGCCAGCGTTTGAAGATGAGCATGGCACCTACATCATGAACTCAAAAGATTTACGCGCTATTCAACATGTGGATCGCTTAACCCGAATGGGCGTGGATTCATTAAAAATTGAAGGCCGTACCAAATCTTTTTACTATGTCGCGCGCACGGCGCAATTATACCGCCAAGCCATTGAAGATGCGGCTGCTGGCAAAGATTTTGATCGAACCTTGATGAGCAACCTTGAAGGCTTAGCGCATCGCGGTTATACCGAAGGATTTTTACGTCGCCATGTCCATGACGAATATCAAAATTACCAATATGGTCACTCTGTCAGTGATAGCCAGCAATTTGTCGGTGAGTTTACCGGGCAACGAAATGCTCAAGGATTAGCTGAAATTGACGTTAAAAATAAATTTTCCGTCGGTGACAGTGTTGAAGTAATGACAACCGAAGGTAATTTTGTTATCACTATTGAATCGTTACTTAATCGCAAAGGCGAGTCAATCGATTCCGCGTTAGGCTCGGGGCACTTCGTGTTTCTAGCGCTGCCAGTGGATATTAATGTAAACAAAGCGATGTTAATGCGTAACCTACCTGAAGGGTTAGATACGCGAAACCCTCATCAACCCGGTTAACTTAAGGTTTTTATGGCATTAATCATTGACGATAGCTGCATCAATTGTGACATGTGCGAACCCGAATGCCCTAATGAGGCGATCACTATGGGTGAAGAGGTGTATGAAATTGATCCCGCATTGTGCACTGAATGCGTCGGGCATTACGACAAGCCGACTTGTGTATCGGTTTGTCCCATTGATTGTATTGATCCCGACCCAGAACATATAGAGTCACAAGATGCGCTATTAATAAAATACGCAGCAATCACGGGCAAACTGGCAGATTAACACCGGCAAGGACTATGTTGAACCTATGCCACCGACAGTCATTACCTTTAACGAAACGACTGTACATTCAACAATAGAGAGCGCTGCGCCATAAATAAAGACCTCTCTAACAGATAATGACCAATGCTATTGGATGATCTAGGCAACCCATGTCAAAGATTAGGAAACGAGATGAGGACATTAACCGTCAAGCAGACAACGCGGGCGACAAAACGTTAATCGCACCCTTTCTTAACACCTCCATATTAATTATGGCTTATCCACGATGGCGACATCAGTAATAGTGACAGAGGGTTTTATTCGCCAATCTGAGTTAACGACAAAACGTTAATCGCACGATTTCTTAACACCTCCATATTATGGCTTATCCGCGATGGCAACATCAGCAATGGTGACAGAGGGGTTTATTCGTCAACCTAAGCTGACGACAAAACGTTAATCGCACCCTTTCTTAACCCCTCAATATTATGGCTTATTAACAATAGTGGCAGAGGAATTTATTCGCCAATCTGAGTTAACGACAAAACGTTAACCCACGATTTCTTAATACCTCCATATTATGGCTTATCAGCAATAGTGACAGAGGGGGTTATTCGTCAATCTGAGTTAACGACAAAACGTTAACCGCACGATTTCTTAACACCTCCATATTATGGCTTATCCGCGATGGCAACATCAGCAATGGTGACAGAGGGGTTTATTCGTCAACCTAAGCTGACGACAAAACATTAATCGCACCCTTTCTTAACCCCTCAATATTATGGCTTATTAACAATAGTGGCAGAGGAATTTATTCGCCAATCTGAGTTAACGACAAAACGTTAACCCACGATTTCTTAATACCTCCATATTATGGCTTATCAGCAATAGTGACAGAGGGGGTTATTCGCCAACCTAAGCTGATGACAAAACGTTAACCGCACGATCTCTTAATATCTCCATATTAATTACTGCTTATCAGCGATGGCGACCTTGAGTATGCATTAACAAATTATCGCGCCGAGAGGATATTTCTGGGAATAGTGGCGCTTGGATGTATGCCTTTGAGGCAACAAAAAATCGACGTTCGCCAGATTGTCAAAGCCCTTGGCACCACCAACATAATCCCAATACATTGGATGACTTTGCCATTGACCTCACTGATGCGATCGATGAGCTTGGCCTTAGTTAAGCTTGAAAGTCTATGGCCTTCTTACTTCACCGATTCAGCGACAACCAGGGGCTTTCAATCGAACTTATCACCCGCTCAGACAACATAATCTGCCTTCAAACGACGGTGATTAGTTATTCGATAATGTATGTAAACCCTTAAATAGTTATACGGAAAACTATCAAATATGGTAGTTCAGGTAAATATGCTAGTTAGGTATTTGGTAGTTTAGCAGTTGATATTATTCAAGCATATAAAAATAGCATTTAATATCAATGAATTAGTTTAGTTTCGGTCCGATATTCATTCTGGCATACTCGTTGCAAATACCTCAATAGAACGGACAACCAGTCCGAAAGTAGTAACAATCTTGTTACTACTTAATTTAACATTCCTTATAAGGGAAATAATGATGATCATGCTTAAAAAAAATTTGAACAAATTACTGTTGCCATTAGTTATTGGTGGTTTATTTGCTGGAAATGCAATGGCTGCTGGCCCAACTGCAGTTAATCTTAAAAGCGCAGGTTCATTCACTATTTTGAGTCAAACAGGTATTACTGATGTTTATCGTTCTGCCATTGTTGGTGATGTCGGCACTAGCCCTATCACAGGTGCGGCGCTACTACTTAACTGTAATGAAGTGACCGGCGCTATTTACACGGTTGACACTGCGGGCCCAGCTCCTTGCGCGATAAATTCAGCAAGCTACCTAGAATTGGCTGTGGGTGACATGGGATTTGCCTATGATGACGCCGCAGGACGTGTTTCAGTGGATTTCAATGAACTTGGTGCCGGCGAAATCGGCGGCCTAACTATGGTTCCTGGTCTTTACAAATGGTCTTCAGACCTTAATATCAGTAAAGATGTCACCCTTTCTGGCGGCCCAAATGATGTCTGGATTATGCAGGTGGCAGGTAATCTTAATCAGGCTAATGCAATGAACGTGACATTAGCGGGTGGCGCACTAGCCAAAAACATTTTCTGGCAGGTCGCAGGCTCGGTAACGCTAGGAACGAACTCACATTTTGAAGGTATCGTGCTGAGTAAAACGATGATTGCCGTAAATACCGGCACCTCTATCAACGGTCGATTATTAGCTCAAACGGCAGTGACTTTACAACAAAATGCCATTACTCAGCCTGCTGAATAAGTAGCAAGTAAGAGGGGGGAGATGTTAGGTAAATATTTTCCCCTACTAGTCAATTTAACAGGATTACAAGCTCAGCTCTGTAATCCTGTTTTTTTTGGTTTATTCCATTGGTTTTTATAACTTTTATAATTATTTTGAAGCAAAAAAATGGTGGTATTTTTATTTGGTAGGTTACACGTTAAATACGCTAACGCTAAAGGCTTTCCCTGACCAGTCGGTGATGTATAAACATTAAAATATAACAGAAGGTAAGATGAATAATAAATTATTTTTTTGGATTAAAAGTATTTTAGCAAAATCATTCACAATGATTTTTTTAGGCTTAACTGTGGCTATTATGTTTTCATTAATGACGACCATTTTCAAAGGTATTTCAAATGGAACTGACATCATGCAGATTTTTTTGAGTAGCATCAATACTGGGATCATCGCGCTTGCAGTATTTGAGTTGGCTTTGGTGATAAATAAAGAGTATTCAGGCCATGAGGAAAGTGAGAGTGATGCTGTTGCCATCTTAAGGAGAACGATCCCTAGATTTATCGGAACGGTTTGTATTGCGCTATCGCTTGAGGGATTAATAATGGTGATTAAGTATAGTCAACTCGATCTCGCCGGTAATTTATATTATCCAGTCGCCATTATTTGCAGTACTGCATTACTTTTGATTGCCTTAGCTATTTTTCTGCACTTTACAAAAAACACCCAAATATCGGCTGATTAACCCCAAGTCGTAATATTGTTTTTACAGACTGTTTATTCATTATTCAGTGAGAGTAAAGTATTCAGCAATATCAACAGCGCTCAGTTTTATTGTCATCTTGAATAATGTTAGCTTAATTGACTGAGCAACTCGCGTTATCAGGCATTTTTTCTATGTCTTTTTGGCTGCTGCGAATATTGCTATCTTCGGGTTGAAGTCTACGCGCTTTTTCGATTATTTCCATCGCACGCGGTTTGCAACCAGACAAAGACAAACTATAGGCGAAGTTATTTAAATAGGCGGCCTGTTGCTCAGCCTGTTGCTCAATATAAGTCAATCCCTGTTGATACCAAAAAGCGGCCTTGGCGTTATCAATGGCTAAATAATAATTGCCGAGTAAAAAGTAACTTAGCCAGTAGTCAGGCCACTGTCTGGTGGCATTTTCAAGGGCACTGATCCCTTGAGTACTTTTACCACTACTGAGCAGATCCTGAGCGGCGCTGGCATAAATGAAAGGATCAAAATGTAAACTGGTTTTATCCGCTGGCACGGCAGCCAACAACCAATACTGACCACGCAGCCAGGTTCGTTCAAATACCTTCAGTTCGGCAATACGATTTTTATTGGTGCCTGAATGCAACCGCACATACTGCTTATCCAAGTCATAACCTGTCACCACTGCGTAATGCCACATTGGATACCATGAGGTCGATACATTTTGTAAAATAATGACCGGAATATTTTCACTCACCAAAGACAGTAGCTGGGTCAGATTGCCTGATTCTGCATAGGCCAGCAGCCCCTGTTGACGTGCAGCTGCAACCATTTCAATTTGTAAACTGCCTTGCAACTCTGGAATAAACAGTGCCGGCGCTATTTGTTGCGGCGTTTTGATTACCCCATAAAAATTGAATACTTCCGCGAGCGTGGTGGGGCCACAGAAATAATCCTCTTGAGGGTAAAAAGGCACCCCAGTAATTTGATGTTTATGCGCAATAGCGGGCGGGTTGGCTAGCAATATGGCGGTCTGGGGTGGTATCGACAGACAGCCGCTGAGAAATAAACAAAAGCCAGTAATACACATGGCTTTTGTGAACATGCTGATGGCATTCATGCTTGAAAATACGATTTAATTTATCGGCCGAATAAAGGAAAATACATCGGTAACACCCACCAAATCGAGCACCACCAACACAACTAATACTGTGACGACAACCCCTACTACGCCAGCAGCTGCAGGCATATCATTCATCTGGGTATTTAATTGATTTATTTCCTGATCGGTCATACTGGCAATGCGCATCTCTGCATCCTCGAGACTGACCCCAAGTGCCACCAGTTTGTCTTGAACCTCAGCGCTGTTGAACATTTCGATAACTTGCTGTTTATTATATATATTTTGCTGTTGGACGATAACCTGCTCCGAGGAAACTATGCCGGCGTAGGCACCCGAAATACAAGTCAAATAAGTTAACATAACTGCGGCGACTGCGAGAACTTTTTTCATTGGATTTCCTTTGGTTTAGCGAATGTAAATTTCTCATAGAGAGTAGAGTTAATTTTGAGCAATAACAAGCTATATCGGGATGATACCCGCTAGACAAGAAAGGTAAATAGTTGTTGCTTATTTGGGGACTGATTTGTGAATTGATTTGGGAACTGCGGCGACTCACATTACCAGTCCTAGATGCTAGGACGCTGCGCGGCGAGATCCTATAACATCTTAGCAGCGAAGCGACACTAGTAGGACGCCGCCCGTCCCAGCAGCGAGGCAACACTAGAACCTAGCAGACCAAAGGTCGCATTAGCAGCCGTAGTCGTCCTATTCCTAGAACCTTGAACGCTGTCACTTCTTGACATGATCAATAGTGCATTCCGAGGTTATTTGGGTATATTAAGCCACAATATCGCGCTTAAAAATCTAACATGTTTGCCCCTATTTTGCTTATTAATGTTAGTGCCGCAGTTAATGTTAATGGCGCACTATGCCATATTTGCGCATTCGGGCACGCAGGGTGCTGGGGTTGAGTCCGAGGATCACTGCCGCACCTTGCTGGCCTTCAATGCGCCAATTGGTCTGCTGCAACACGTTAATAATATGCTCATGCTCCAACTCAACCAGCGTTTTAACCGAAGGTTCCTCCCTAGGTACTCGTCTGTTAACGCCATCGAAGCGATCGTTGCTAGACACTCGTTTGTCAAAGCTATCAAAGCGATCTAAGATCTGCAGTGATGTTCCTGCGCTGAGGATCACAGCTCGTTCAATGGCACTTTCCAGCTCTCGTACATTGCCGGGCCAGTGATGCTGCTGCAGGGTGTTCTGCGCCGCGTTGCTGACGATATTAATCTGCTTGCCGATTTTCTTATTAAATTTAGCCACAAAATGGTTGACCAGCAACGGAATATCTTCCTTACGTTGCCTTAGTGGCGGCAAGGTGATCGGGAATACGTTCAGCCGATAATAGAGATCTTCACGGAACTTACCATTACGCACTTCATCAATCAGATTGCGATTGGTGGCGGCGATAATGCGCACGTCGACCTTAATTGTGTGCGGACTCCCCAGGCGTTCAAATTCGCCATCCTGAATCACTCGGAGCAGTTTGGCCTGCATCTCGAGTGGCATTTCGCCAATCTCATCAAGAAACAGAGTGCCGCCATCGGCCAGCTCAAAACGACCTATCTGTTTGCTATCGGAACCGGTGAAAGCGCCCCGCTCCCGGCCAAACAGCTCGCTCTCGATCAGCGTTGCTGGCAGGGTAGTACAGTCTACCGTGATCAACGGACTTTTTTTGCGTGCGTTGCGGCTGTGGATAGCGCGGGCGACTAAGCCTTTACCTGTGCCGGTCTCACCAAGCAACAGTACGGTCGCATTCATAGGCGCAACTTGCTCAACTTGATGAAACACCTGCGAGAGCAGTTGGCTGTTACCGATAATTTCGTCGAAATTAAACTGCCGCGCCACTTCTTGCTGCAGATAAACGTTCTCTGCCTGAAGTTTGTCCTTCAACTGTTTAATTTCTGTATACGTTCCTTGCAGTGACGCTTCGGCCTTTTTACGTTCCTCTATTTCCTCGGTGCATTGCAGATTAATGCGGAGCAGCTCTGCCGTACGTTTTTGCACTGTATCTTCCAGTGTGTCGTTACTGCTCTCCAGTTGCTTATAAAGCAAGCGCACTTCCAGCATGTTATGGATGCGCGTTTTGACTTCGACCAGATCAAAAGGTTTACTGATAAAATCCTTGGCACCAGATTGTAGTGCTTGCAGTTTATGGCCTGGTTGGGCGGTGAGAACGAGCACAGGTAAATAGTCGGCCGGATCGTCAGCCTTAAGCGCTGCCATCACCTCAAATCCATCCATCCTCGGCATCTGCAGATCAAGCAGAACAAGATCATAATGGTTTTCAGCATTTAGGTCACAAACAGCTTGAGGATCCATGGTTGTCGTCACCCTTGTATAGCCGCTTTCAAGCAGTAATTGCTCGAGCAGAGTCACATTAGGCTCTTGATCATCGACAATCAGAATCTTGGCATTGAGAATGTCCGTTGCAGTGATCGTCATCAGGTCACCTCATTATTGGGGATATCTGCTGACTGATTGGTATATTCAAGCGCGATGTCTAATGTCTTCAAAAATTCATTAATCCGCAGCGGTTTAGTCAAATAACGAAAGAAGCCGGCGTCCAGACCTTTCTCAATATCGCGAGGAATGGCATTCGCACTCAGTGCCATCACCGGGATAGCGGCTGTGGTCGGATCTTCCCTGAGAATATGCAATGCGGTCAAGCCGCTGATCCCCGGCAGGTTGATGTCCATCAAGATCACATCCGGCTGATAGGTATGCGCCATCTCGATACCGCTGACGGCGTCCGTAGCACTGAGAAAACGCAGATTAGGTCGACGGGCAATGATATCCTCAACGAGCATCAAATTAGCAGGATTATCCTCAACATAGAGCAAGCTTTTCAACCGTTCAGGGTCCTCACATTGAAGTGGTAGCAGGGGCATTGATGTGGCAGCATCAAGGTTAGATAAGGAGTCGACGGTACGCTTCAGTTCAAACCAGAACACACTGCCAACGCCGACATGGCTTTGTACGCCGATAATGCCGTCCATCGATTCGACCAAACGTTTACTGACCACCAGCCCGATCCCAGTTCCTTCTTGATTATTGGCTTCTTGCCCCAGACGGTTAAACGGTTGGAAAAGTTGCCCAAGTTGCTCCTCTGACAATCCTTCACCTGTATCGCGGACACTGATCCGGATCATATCTTCCGTGCTTTGGCTGCTTTCTAATATCACGCTGCCCCCCTCACGATTGTATTTAATCGCATTGGAAAGCAGATTAAGAATCACCTGCTTTAGCCTGGTCCGATCGACGTTGACAAAGTTTATCGAGTCCGAACGGTTAAAGATCATCTTGATACCATAGGTTTTCGCTTGCGGCTCGCTCATCAAGATGCATTCCTGCATCACTTCGTCCAGCGAAATCGTTTCGATTGACATGGGCAGCTTGCCAGATTCGATCAACGCCAGATCGAGGACTTCATTGATTAACTCCAACAAATACCACCCCGCCTTGAGGATCTGAGCAATGCTTTTTTGCTGCGTATGCTGCGGGGGTGGCGTGCTCGACTCTAGTAGTTGAGCAAAACCGAGGATCGCGCCAAGTGGCGTACGCAGTTCATGGCTCATACTAGACAAAAAATCGGATTTGGCGAGGTTGGCTTTCTCTGCTGCCATAGTGGCACTTTCCAACTCAACATTTTTGTCCTGTAATTTTTGATCCAAACGATTGCGCTCAGTCACATCGCGGGCACCGTAAAACACTCCCTGCAGATTATTGTCCCGGTCATAAAAAGTGGTCGCGTTAATGGAGACTACCGTCTCCTGGCCGTTTTGGGCGCGCGCGGTGAGCTCAAGGTCGGTGACCTTCTTTTCACATAGCACCTTTGTTATTCCAGCCACGGCAAGCTCCGGATTGGTAAAGTAGTCTTTAAATGGCGTACCGAGCATTTCATCACGGCTGCAGTCCGTGAGCAGCTCCATCTCCTTGTTAACATCGGTAATAATACCGGACGGATCGGTAGTCGTCAGTGCATCGATGTTGGATTCAATCAGGTTACGGGTATAAAAATGTTGATCTTGCAGGCGCTGACTGAGTTCTTTTTGCTCTTGCTCGATGCGTTTACGCGCGGTGTTGTCGGTGCCGATCAGTAGATAACCTATGATAGCGTCTTGCTCATCCCGGAGCGCGGTTACCGACACGACCGCCGGAAAGCGGCTACCGTCCTTGCGGATGTAGGTCAGCTCGTAGATATCCTCAATGCCGCGCCGGGCTTTGAACACCAAAGCATCGAACCCGGGCGTGATCGCAGTGTCAAGTTCAAGACTCAGAACTTTGGCGCGTTCGATAACTTCTTGTGGATCGGAAATGTCGGCGGGGGTGATCTTGTTCATCACCTCATCTGCTGTGTAGCCCAGCATTCGCTCGGCGCCCACATTGAAAATCTGGATCACGCCGAGTGCATCGGTGGCAATACTGGAAAAGTTGGCACTATTGAAAATGGCATTCTGCAATGCGCCCGCTTTGATAATTTCCTCTTCCGCTGCCTTGCCGACACTGTTATCGGTGCCGATCAACAGATAACCTATGATGCTCTCCTCGTCGTCGCGTAGTGCTGTGACCGACACTACCGCCGGAAAGCGGCTACCATCCTTACGGATGTAGGTTAATTCATAGATATCTTCAATCCCGCGTGTCGCCTTAAATACTAGCGCATCGAAGCCGGGGGTGATCGGGGTGTCAAGTTCAAGACTGAGTACTTTAGCGCGCTCAATAACCTCCAGGGGATCGGAAATGTCGGCTGGGGTGATCTTGTTCATCACCTCTTCCGCTGTGTAACCCAGCATACGCTCGGCGCCCACGTTAAATATCTGGATAACGCCTTCCGCATCCGTGGCAATACTGGAAAAGTTGGCACTGTTGAAAATGGCACTCTGCAGTTCGCCCGCTTTGAGCAGCGCTTCTTCTGCCTGTTTGCCAACACTATTATCGGTGCCGATCAACAGATAACCGATGATCGCCTCCTGCTCGTCGCGCAGTGCCGTGACCGATACCACGGCAGGAAGGCGGTTGCCATCCTTACGGATGTAAGTCAATTCGTAGATATCTTCAATCCCGCGTGTCGCCTTGAATACCAGCGCATCGAAGCCAGGCTCTATCAAGGTGCCAAGTTCATCTGAGAGCGCCTCGGCACGCGCAATCACTTCCTGGGGATCGGAAATATCGGCAGGCGTGATCTTGTCCACCACATCATCGGCCAAGTAACCCAGCATCCGTTCGGCGCCGACGTTGAAAATCTGGATGACGCCTTTAGCATCGGTAGCAATGCAGGAGAAATTAGCGCTATTGAAAATAGCCCGCTGCAGCGCCCCGGCATTGAGCAGTGCTTCTTCAGCCTGCCTGTGCTCGGTGATCTCTTCAATTGCCGCGTTAAACCGCTCTGCATCAGACTTGGCTAAGCTTGACGGAATTATTTTATTGTTACTTTTCATGACGAATCTCTATCACTATCCGTTGATCCTGGCCGAAACGACCTATCTGGCTTCACACAGGCAAAACAGATATGCGGGAGGAAACAAAGGAAGCAATTTCAATGCGGCCTTTGAGGCCTTTTAGGTATTTTTTCAGTGGCGTAAATATAACATTTTATGACGTAAAACGCTTAAATTTATTCTTCTGGAAAACCGTACTATTTACTGTTTTTACAACACAAACCCCTCCATATATTACGGTTCTGTCATATGCTGAGGCCTAGAATATTCCTGCCTCGTCGGTGTAATTAATGAATATATAGTATTAAACAATTGTTACTAAACAATTATTTAATTATATTTGACAACTTTAACTTATTGGCATGACTGTTGCTTTAACTATATTAACGTTACCACTATCTCACCCGGAAAATAGGTCTAGTTTTTTCAGTAAACAGATAAGATCACACAACAGAGAATCTAACTTGATTATCAGTCATTGTCGCCATCAACAATAAGCAGGAAGAAGACGGAAAAGTAAAGGGAATGTAAACGTAATTTCACAGAATTTCTAAGGAATAATGGTATGAATATATTTAACAAAAAGGCATCGCTTCTATTTACGATGCTGCTGGGAGTTTTCCTCTTAGCGGGTTGTAATAACGACGATAATAACGACACTAATAACGATAATGGGGCCGTACTATCATCCATAGCAATTACCCCTGCCAACTCAAGCTTGCCCGCCGGCTTGAAGCAACAGTTTACTGCTATAGGCACCTATTCGGACGGCACCTCGTCTGATATCTCCAGCTCGGCAACCTGGTCATCTGATGACTCGGCTATTGCCACAATCAATGGCAGCGGTCTCGCCACAGGGGTTATCCCAGGTTCAGCTGCGATTACAGCATCTATAAGCTCATCAGATGTGCAATCGGCAACAACCACGCTAACCGTCACCGATGCGACGCTCAATTATCTGGCCATCACACCAGCTAATCCGAGCATTGCCAATGGCTTGACCAAACAGTTCATGGTTACTGGTACTTATTCGAACGGCACGTCGCCAGATGTCACCGCATCAGTCACTTGGTCATCGGCCAATACGCAAGTTGCCACAGTGAATGAGAGTGGCCTTGCCAGCGGCGTTGCCATAGGCTCTGCGCTTATTACCGCTTCTTTAGGCTCTGAGGAAACAACGACTGAGCTCACCATCACAGATACTATTTTAAGCTCAATAGCGTTAACGCCCATTGACCCAAGCATTACCAAAGGCTTGACCCAGCAGTTGACCGCGACCGCGACTTATTCAGACGGTATCTCAGTTGACATTACGGCGTCAGCCACTTGGTTATCTGCAGAGACCGACGTTGCGACAGTAAATGATAGTGGTCTGGCGAGTGCCCTTGCCACGGGTACCTCAGTTGTTACCGCAACTTTTGGTGCTAAATCAGCGACTTCAACGTTAACTGTTACGGATGCGGTGTTGAATTCAATTGCGCTAACACCTGTTGACCCCAGCATTGCCAATGGCTTGACCGAGCAGTTTACTGCTACCGGTACGTATTCCGATGGTACATCTGTTGATATCACCACCTCAGTGACTTGGTCATCAGCTGATACCAGTGTTGCGACAGTGGTCTCTAGTGGTATTGCAAGAGGTATTGCCACTGGGTCGTCGGTTATTACCGCAACCTCAGGCGCGATATCAGCCACTTCAGTGTTAACGGTTACGGATGCGACGTTATCTTCAATTACGGTAACGCCAGGCAATCCAAGTATTCCCAAAGACCAAACGCAACAATTAAAAGCTACAGGGGTTTTCTCAGACGGAACATCGACTGACATCACGGCCTCAGCTGAGTGGTCTTCTGCAAATACCAGTGTTGCTACAGTAAACACTAATGGTCTTGCAAGTGGCGTGGCCTCTGGTACGTCAGATATTAGCGCAACATCAGGTGCTACATCAGGTAGTACAACATTAACTGTCACTAATGCCATATTGAGTTCATTAGTTGTTTCGCCAGCTACTCCGAGCGTTATCAAGGGTATGAGCAAGCAGTTTGCTGCCACCGGCACTTATTCAGACGACTCTGTTCATGATGTATCGACAAAGGTGATCTGGTCATCAACAGATCTCTTAGTAGCAACGATAGATACTAACGGTCTTGCCACTGGTATTGATGCAGGTTCGTCGATTATTACGGCAACCTTAGACACGATATCCGATGATAGCAACTTGACTGTCATAAATGCGACGCTGGATTCAATTACAGTAACGCCGAGTGATCCGATAATTTCTAACGGTAATACGAAACAGTTCACTGCTACAGGAACTTATTCTGACACTAGCGAAATTAATATCACCTCATCAGTTACTTGGTCATCTGCCGATACACAGGTAGCCACTATGAATGCCAACGGTAAGTCAAACAGCGGTCTCGCTAGCGGCGTTGATGTCGGTACATCCGTCATTATTGCAACACTAGACGGCAAATCAGCGGAAACAAACCTGACGGTCGAAGAAGCGATACTCAATAACCCGCTAGCACCAGAATTGGGTGAAGTGGCGCGTTTTGCCATCCTTGCCTCACAGGCCATTACGACCACGAGTGGTTCTGCCATTGTCGGTGGTGACTTGGCTATTCTTGACCAAGCACGCTCTTATTATGCAGGCTTTACCCCTGGAGTGAAGGCAGGCGAACTTGATGAACTGACCAATGGCTTATCTTATGCGGGCGACGACAGCACACCCCCTTATGTGATCCCTGTGCCTTATGCCTCAATGGTTGCATTTATCAATCAGTCGAGAACTGATTTAGGTATTGCCTATAGCTTTCTCGCGAAAGATCCTAATCCAAACGCTGCTACTCAGGTGCTTCCGATTGAATTGGGTAATCTGACCATGACTCGTGGTGTCTATAAAACGGCATCTAACGTCACTATTCAGACCGGTACTCTTACGCTTGATGCTCAAGGAGAGCCTGATTCTGTGTTCATCTTTACCATAGGCGGTGATCTATCTACTGGTGCTCCAGGTGGCGACATTGTCCTTAGCAATGGCGCACAGGCAAAGAACGTCTATTGGAGAACCGCAGGAAAAACCGTTATCGGCACTGGCACCAGCTTCGCTGGCAATGTCTTCGCTTGGTCAAAAGTGAATGTGCTTACCGATGCTATCGTCACAGGTCGACTAATGGCGGTTACGGAAGAGGTTACTTTGGAATCCAATGATATAACCAAAAAACCTTAGTTTGACGGTCGACTGACACGAGTCGACTTAACAAAAGACCGAGGAGACAGATAGCTTGTCTCCTCAAGGATCCCTAAGCGGTGCTGATATAAGCGCAAAACATTGCGATTTTTAAGCACCGTTACCGATAAACCATTTACCTATCAATGAATGCCTTTTGGCATAACCGACCATTCACAGCAGCAAAGAAAATCTATTTATCGGCTCTATTCCCGATGAAGGACGTAAGCATTCTTGGTGTTGCGAGGTTAAATTTTTTTAAAGGATACAAAATATGCACACAAGCAAAAAACATTTTACTCAGCCGATGTGGGCTAGCGCCGCAGTGCTGCTTACCTTAGTCGCGGGTTGTAGTGACGATAACAACGATCCAGCTATTGTGTCCGTCATTGCGCCAGAAGTTGTGCCGACTATTAATATCAGCAATCCAAGTGATCTTGCGGCTAATGTGGCGATCAACCAACAGGTCACAGTAACTTTCAATGAAGCCATGGATGGGCAAACGATTAATGATGCCAGCTTTATTGTAAAAGATGCCAGCGAAACCGTCGTGGTAGGAGCCGTCTCTTATAATGAAACGAGTCATACCGCTGTGTTTACCCCAAACAGTGATTTTACGTATAACACTCAGTACCAAGTATCAATCACAACGGATGTAAAAAATGCTAAAGGCGTCGCGCTGACCAGTGGCTTTAGCTGGTCATTTACCACCTCTGCGTTGCATGATGTTATTGCACCACAGATAGTATCAAACGACCCGGTTGATCTAGCCAAGAATTTTGCTTTGAATAGAAATGTGACCGCTGATTTTAGTGAGGCGCTTGATCCTAATACGGTAAACGGATCCAGCTTTACCTTAAGTGATGGTACAAATCTTGTCGCGGGTGTGATTAGTTTTCAAGGCACCAAGGCAAGCTTCAATCCAGATGATAATTTAGCGGCCAATACGCTCTATACCGCGACCCTGACTACTGCTATCGCCGATTTGGCGATCCCAGCTAATCTATTAGCGACGAAGTTCAGCTGGAGTTTTACCACTAGTGCTGCCGCGGCTCTTGGGCCAAAACCGGTTAACTTAAGCACTGCTGGGGATTTTGCCATTTTGACTAAATCTGGTATTACCAATGTTCCAGCTTCCGCTATAACAGGCGACATAGGTGCAAGCCCTATCACGTCGGCTGCGATGGACAATGTAACGTGTTCTGAAATCAACGGTACTATTTATGGCTCAGACGTCGGATACACAGGTAGTGGTGTAGTTAACTGCTTTAAAGGCGCAGCACCTGATAATACTCTGGTTGCCCAAGCCGTGCTTGATATGGGCACAGCCTATAACGATGCTGCTGGCAGAACGTTACCCGACTATACTGAACTCGGTGCCGGTAATATTAGTGGCATGACGTTAGAGCCAGGTCTATATAAGTGGAGTTCAGGTGTGTTGATCACTACCAATGTGACCCTTTCAGGCAGTGCCAATGACGTGTGGATTTTTCAGATAGCAGGTGACCTTACTCAAGAGGGTGCCAGTCGTATTACTTTAGAAGGCGGCGCTCAGGCAAAAAATATCTTCTGGCAAGTGGCCGGAAGTGCCGGTGTGGCACTTGATACAACGGTGCATTTTGAGGGTGTGGTTTTGGCTGAAAAAGGCATAAGCTTAAATACGGACGCGACGGTTAACGGCAGATTGATGACCCAAACGGCCGTCACCTTAGATCATAATATCGTGGTCGAGCCCGCTGAGTAAATCTGTTACTAGCGATGACTAGCACTAATATTCTAGCAATAATATTCTAGCAATAAAGAGTCTAGCACTAGTCTAGCACTAGTCTAGCACTGGCAATATGTCACCATCCTTTGACGCTTTGCGTCAGAAAATCAATATCCGCTAAACTCAGTTTAGCGGATATTTTTATGGTATTAATAGCGACGATAGCGACATTCATTGTGATGCAAAACCCGAATGCCCTAAAAGGTTATCACCATAGGTGAAGCTGTTATGAACACCCCACCGACGTCGCTTAGTGTCGGTCAATGGGTTTTCGGCGATGGTGATAAAACCGACACTGAATGCATAAGACTCTGAATGCGTAGAACATTGGGTCCATGCAGCACTGGAGGCGAGGATCACTTCGACAAGCCGACTTGCGGATCGGTTTGTGCCATTGATGGTATAAATTCAGACCCACAGCAGAGTCACAAAACCCATGGCTAAATCAATTCGCCATGCTTACGGACAAGTTGTCATGTCAACATTGAGCATCTGACACCGGCAAAAACGGCGCTAAATGCGCCGTTTTTTTATATTAAACAACAAGGCAATCACTCATTAGCTGTTAATATTTGCAGCATTTTTGCAAATTTTTCAATGCCAATTTGCGCTGGTTTAGGTAAGTTCTCTAATTCAATAGACAGCAACATATTTTTGACTTCTAACCCTAATTCAGTATCCCCTTCAATGCGTAATTTACGCTGGAAAAAGAGTGTGTCTGGATCTTCTTTACCTGCCGCAACCAAAACTAACTCAGGCACATTGGCACTGAATGTCACATCGGGCTGGGTAAAAGATCGCACCTGTAATTGTGTGTCCATACTCACCTCAAAACGTAAACCAATATCGTCGACACAAATACCAACCCACTTTTGCTGTAGAAAATGGAGTTCATCTGACATCAATTGTTCAGCTAACACTAAATTCAGTAGTTTATTGATGACGATTATTTTTAACTTTTCCGGCATCACGTTCAATGAACGACGGCTAACTTGAGGCGCAAAATGTAACAACTGTTGCGATAAGTGTTGCGATAATTGTTGTGTAAACGCTTGAGCCATCGAGAGTACCTACTTGGAAATAGAACGAGTAATAGAGTCAGTTTACTGGTAATTGATCTAACGAAACCTGTTTTAAATCAAATCATGTTAACTCAATCACATTTACACTCCTCTTCTTAAAAAAAAATGAGCACACCAAAATGGAACTCTTATGCCCCGCAGGTAATTTAGCGTCACTGAAAGCCGCGTTCAATGCCGGCGCTGATGCGGTTTACCTCGGACTTAAAGATGACACCAATGCGCGTTCGTTTGCAGGCTTAAACTTTTCGGCCTCACAGCTAACGCAAGCCACCCAATTGGCCCATCGCCAAGGCCGAAAAGTCTTTTTAACTCTAAACACCTTTCCTAAACCCGGTGAAGAACATCGTTGGTATCAAGCCGTCGATTTAGCGGCACAGTTAAACATGGATGCACTCATAGTAGCGGATCTATCATTGCTCGATTATGCCCACCAGCACTACCCGCACCTTCCCTTGCATTTATCAGTACAGGCCAGTGCCACAAACCTAGGTGCATTGTCATTCTATCAACAGGCTTTTAATATTGAGCGTGCAGTGTTGCCGCGAGTGCTGTCAATTAAACAAGTTCGAGATTTAGCCAAAGTGAGCCCGGTTGAACTTGAAGTCTTTGCTTTTGGGAGTTTATGCATCATGGCTGAAGGACGCTGTCATTTATCATCTTATGTCACAGGCCAATCACCTAATACAGGCGGCTCATGTTCCCCTGCTAACCATGTGCGCTGGCAAGATGCTGGCAGCGACAAGCTGACTCGGCTCAATGATGTGTTAATCGATAAAGCCGATGCGAGCCAACAACTAGGTTATCCCGTGGTCTGTAAAGGCCGTTATGTTGCCGAATACGATCATGATGCAAAATATTTACTGGAATCACCTACCAGTTTAAACACCTTAAGCTTATTACCTGAACTTGCCCGTGCGGGGATCAAATCACTCAAAATTGAAGGTCGTCAGCGCAGCCCTGCTTATGTTAGCCAAGTCACTCACGTTTGGCGCAGTGCTATCGACGCTTATTTGGCCAGTCCCGAGTCTTTTTGCGAACAACCGCAATGGTCACAAGCGTTAGCAAAAGTATCTGAAGGTCAAATTACTACATTGGGCGCTTATGAGCGTCAATGGCAATAAGGTTGCACAATGAAAATATCACTTGCTCCAATTAGTTACTGCTGGTCAAAAACTGACGTTGAACATTTCTATGATCAAGTCGCGTTAAGTAATATTGATACCGTTTATTTGGGTGAAACCGTGTGCAGTCGCCGTCGTGAACTGAAGTTTAACGACTATCTTAACCTTGCCAATATGCTTAAATCTCATGGTAAGCATGTGGTGCTATCGACCATGGCACTAATAGAAGCACAATCTGAACTCAATGAGCTAAAACGGGCGATTGAGAATGGTGATTTCAGTATTGAAGCCAATGATATGGCTGCGGTGCATTATGCGCACCAAGCCAAAGTTCCCTTTGTGTGCGGACCAACAATTAATAATTACAATCGAACCAGTCTTGATTTATTGCATCAAAAAGGGATGTTCCGTTTTGTGATGCCTTGCGAACTATCACAACAATGGTTAAGTTCAGTTATTAATCAAGGCAATAAACCTAAGTTTGAAATTGAAGTGCTCGGCCACGGGTATTTACCATTAGCTCATTCTGCGCGTTGCTTTACCGCCAAACATTACCAACTTCCTAAAGACAAATGCCAAACAATTTGCCAACGACACAGCAAAGGTTTACTGGCTCAAACCCAGGAGTCGCAACCTTTATTACGCTTGAACGGTATTCAAACGCAGTCAGCGGCACAGGTGAATCTGATTAAGCAAATCCCACAGATGGTGGATATGGGCATTGATTATTGGCGGATATCGCCCAATAAATTAACCGATATTGCCATGGGTTCAGATCTTGCCCATGCATTAGAGCATGCAAAAAACAACTCACTGAATATTGAAACCCTGATCAAAAAACAGTTAAATGATCAAAACCATGCATCGATTATCAATCATCATTGTAATGGTTATTGGTTAGGATTACCCGGCATGGACTGTGCCTAAAATCCCAAAAACCTTCCGAATGGGTCCTGAATATACCCAAGTCACTTCAACATGCTCGTTTCAAAGATCCCTTAGGATAACTGAAAAAGGCAGTGATTGAATATAAGAGATCGTCGCTTCGCGACTGATTGGTTCTAGGAACTCGCCAGCTCGCCAGAGGGCGGTGCTTCGCTCCTTCTAGGTCCTAGGTCGCTGCGCGGCTAGATGCTATAAAATCTTAGCAGCGAAGTGTTCGCTTGTTATCGTTTCCTAGCAGGACGAAGTCCGCCCTAGAACCTAGAACCTAGAACCTAGAAGCGAAGTGTCCTCGAGTCCTAGCAGCCGCAGGCACTCTATTCCTAGACCCTAAGGACGCAGTCCGTCCTAGCTATTATGGCTTAAAGAATGTGATCAAAATTAGCGGGAATATCCGTGCTCATTAATGGCGCTAAAACAATGGATATCAACATAAAGCCTAAGATAAAACACCTTAGCAACAAATATCCAATCTAATGATTAGATTAGGGTTTTATTATATACCCTGACCTTTCCCCTAAGTAAATATCTACTCACATTTAACTAATATCTATTCGACTCAGTATTCGTTTTACATACAGCAGATAAGGGGGTAACCTTGCCTACCCAAAAAACACAACTGAATGGACATTCAATTTCTGTCCATGATAAACCGTTGGGTAGCACAGCTGGCCAACTTAAAGCACATAAGTAAGGTGTATTTAACGTGACACAAAAAAAACATAGCATTAAAACAATTCTCACCTTTATTATTCCGTCACTGATTGGCTTACTACTGTTTATGACGCCTATCAATATTGAAGGTTCGATTACCATTCCAATTGCCATTATCTCAAAAGCATTGCAAAGCCAAATGGGCAGCTCGATCCAGCTTATTGTTACCTGCATCGTTGTATTAATGGCATTAGCCTCGTTGCTCACTCAGCTCATTAATCCTAAATTCGTGCGTAAAAGCACTTTTTTACGCACCTTGCTGAAAGTGAATTTATTTTGGTTAGCCATACGAATATTAGGCGCAATCTTTATCGTGATGGTTTATTTGCAAGTGGGACCCGACGCCATTATTTCATCGGCAACCGGTGGCTTAGTACTGAATGATTTAGTGCCTGTACTGTTTTCAGTATTCATTTTTGCTGGCATGTTATTACCACTATTACTCAATTTTGGTTTATTGGAATTTTTTGGCACTTTATTAACTAAAGTGATGCGTCCCATATTCAATTTACCCGGACGCAGTGCCATTGACTGTATGGCCTCTTGGCTAGGTGACGGCAGTGTGGGTATTTTAATGACCACCAAACAATACGAAACTCGTTTTTATACCGCCCGCGAAGCGGCTGTTATTGGCACAACCTTCTCTGCGGTGTCGATTACCTTTAGCCTAGTGGTCATATCACAAGTCAAACTTGAACACCTTTTTGTCCCGTTTTATCTCACTGTGTGTTTAGCCGGTTTTGTTGCCGCAATCATAGTACCTAAATTACCTCCGCTATCATGGAAAAAAGATAATTACATCGATGATACCCCTCGCCATGAAGATGACGAAACCATCCCAGCCAGTCATGGGGTATTTTCGTGGGGATTTGAACAAGCAATGCAACGCGCCTCTAAGGCCGGTGGGATAAAGCATGTCCTAACTGAAGGGGTTAAAAACGTTGTTGATATGATATTTGGGGTGATCCCTGTTGTTATGGGGATTGGTACCGTCGCATTGGTGTTAGCTGAACATACCCCTCTTTTTAACTACTTAGGGATGCCATTTATTCCACTATTAGAGCTGCTGCAAATCCCTGAAGCCACCGCAGCGTCGAAAACGATTGTGGTGGGATTTGCCGATATGTTTATTCCCTCCATTTTAGCCAGCTCTATTGAGTCAGACTTAACCCGTTTTGTTATTGCCGCATTATCGGTCACTCAGCTTATTTATATGAGCGAGGTAGGTGCTCTTTTGATTGGTAGTAAAATCCCAGTTAACTTTTTTGAGCTATTCGTTATCTTTATTTTAAGAACCTTAGTGACGCTTCCTATAATTGCATTAATGGGCCATTTACTGGTGTAGTTGAAGCAAGAGAACTTAATAACTCAATATAAAAAAGGAGCACAACGTGCTCCTTTTTTTATGCTAAATATTCTCTGCGTAATCAACAAAAATCAAGTATGCTTGAAAGATAAACATTGACTCAGTGTCATAGCGGTACTGATAAATAAGGGTAAACCATGGACAACAGGCGTAAATTTTCTCGTATATTATTTGATGCCAGTGCTTATATCGCACAAACAGAACAAACTTGGCGAACTAAGATTTTAGATTTAAGTCTCAATGGCGCATTAGTTGAGCTACCGCTAGGATATACCGGTCAACTCAATAGCATCTTAACTCTCGAGTTTATGTTACCTGATTCTGATATCGAACTAAAAATGCAAGCCGCCATTGTGCATAAAACACCTGAGCACCTTGGCTTAAAATGTACTCATATCGATGTTGAAAGTATTACTCACCTTCGCCGAATTATTGAACTGAATATGGGTGATGCAGAATTATTAAATCGTGAAATTACGTCTTTAATCACTCCTGTACCTTAAAAATCGACCGATAATTATTGTCAGTAAATATGCCAAAAGGGTAAGTCAATGACCTACCCTGTTAATCGCAAGTTCCAGCGCTATCAATCGAGGGTTATTTAATTAGTTCAAGTAACTCATGGATAGTTTTAACGGGGATAATTTTTGCGCCAAGCCCTTCCATGGTTTTATGATAATTACGAAATGGAATAAAAATTTCCGTAAACCCATGCTGCGCAGCTTCCTTTACCCTCGGCACACCACTATCAATTGGGCGCACATCGCCGTTCAAGCTCAACTCCCCCATGATGCAAGTCGTTCTAGGCACCACAAAGTCATTTAAACTGCTCAATAATGCGGTTACAAGCGCTAAGTCGATACAGGTTTCTGACTCATCAATTTTCAAACCGCCCACTATATTAAAAAACGTATCATGGAATATCTTAGTTTTAGTATGTTTACGTAAAATACCAGTTAACATCTTAATTCGATTCATGTTTAATCCAACACACACGCGTTGTGGGAACTCTGATTCAGTTTCCGTGGTTAAACATTGTATTTCTAACAGTAAGTTACGGTTACCTTTACGTATACAAGTAATAGTCGAACCCGGTGAGTCAGTGGTCGAGCCTGATAGAAATATTTCGCTTGGGTTATCAACGCTGAGCATACCGCGCTCACTCATGCGGAATATACCCACGGTATCAACATCGCCAAAACGGTTTTTATTGGCGCGCAAAGTCCGAATTTGACCGTCATTGGTATCAATATGTAACAATGCATCCACGATATGCACTAAGGTTTGCGGGCCGGCAATTTCGTTATTTTTATTCACATGAGCAATAATAAACATGGTGACATTATTTTTTTTACAATATTGGGTAAAGGCCTGTGCCGCTGTTTTAACTTGTGAGGGTGACCCTGGGCTACCATTTGCCGCATCGGTAACCACAGCTTGAATAGAATCAATCACGGCAAACTTAATTTGCTTAGCGTCTAGCTCCTCAATAATGGCTTCTACGCTGGTTTCAGACAGCAGATACAAGTTATCTTCGTTGTAATTAAGCTTTAAACGATTAACCCGGTTTTTAAACTGAGATAATGACTCTTCAGCCGTACAGTACAATGAAGCCATTGATTGCGACATTCGCGCGACCAAATCAGATAACAGGGTTGTTTTACCCGCACCAGGATCACCTGAAATAATATTCACCGACCCTGTTGTTAAGCCACCGCTTAATACTCGGTCCAACTCCCCTATCTGAGTCAGTCTTTTTTCGGCGTCCTCTGACTCAACTTCACTGAGTTTTTTCGAGCCGCCGCCGACTCCACCCGCATACCCGAGTACCGATGACCGTGACGTTGAACTCTTTGATGCTGATAATTTCATTTCGACCAAAGAATTCCACGCACCACAACGACACTGCCCCTGCCAACGCGGATAATCTTGGCCACAATCGTCACAAACAAATGTCATTTTTGGAGCTTTAGCCATGTTAATTCCCATGTTGTAAATCAATTAAATACATTACGATTCAACTTAT
This sequence comes from Shewanella sp. CAL98-MNA-CIBAN-0140, assembly GCF_040309905.1. NCBI lineage: Bacteria > Pseudomonadati > Pseudomonadota > Gammaproteobacteria > Alteromonadales > Shewanellaceae > Shewanella > Shewanella sp. CAL98-MNA-CIBAN-0140. The sequence continues at coordinate 4,183 of NZ_JBEOPI010000037.1, read as the reverse complement.
TCAGTCCCAGCCCTAATAAATAATCGCTATTAAGACACTATTTTTACTGCTTATACTTATCATCAACAACAAGGAAAAATGGCTGCTTAAACAACTCATACCTATAACAACAATAACAAGGATATTTAGCCAGAGCGTTGCCAACGGTTACAATCTTGTCCACACTCGATATAAATAAGCGATAAGTGAGTAGCAAGTTGCACTTGTTACTTGTTACTTGTTACTTGAACCCAGCGTGACTAAGCGTTAGATCAATGCCGCATTATCATTAATACACTAGGTTAATCTTAATGGCGGATCAATTACCCACAATATCATTTCAGCATACTTCTCGAACATCACTGAAATATATATTACTATAAAGATCAGCAATTTCTTGCCGATAAAGATATCAGCCAGACTCACCATAAGCATTTGAAACGACATAATAATGAGTTTAGACAATCACAGTGCATTAATTGAACAACTCAAACCACTGTTCATGGAACCTGATTTTCAGGACGTGTTCGAACAGTTAACTTTTGACGAATCTAATTCAACCCGTTTTCTTTTGAAAATGGAGTTAAACCGTATCTCATCTTTATGCACCCGAATTATTGATTTGCGTCATAAAACGGAACTGCCCTGTGAAGAAGTCATCGTCGCCAATCAAAAGCACTTTCTAGACGCACCCGCTAAAGAAGCCTTGTTACAAGCACTGCCGTTATACCGTAACAAATATACCCTAGGGGTATATGAGCACGTTATACAAACCCATAAATCACGGCGCATTAAGCTAAGAGAAAATGGCCCAGTCGAGATTGTTAACCAAGAAAATCCATTTCTTGTACCTGGAGTCGTACTCGGCAGCTACTTTAATCGCTGCGAAGAACGCATGAATTATAGCATTCGGATTATGGTTTCTCAGCAAGGAATAACTGAAGTTAATGGCGTTACCCTTGATTTATCCGTCGGCGGTGCCCGCATTAAGTTGCCATTAAAACATCACTTAGACCAAGACAAGCCATTACGGGTAAAGCTACTAGAACTCGGTGATGAATTTTACCTAGAAGATTTACAGCAAGGCGTTGATTATCAAATAGTCGATATTCAAAATAAAGATGATAGTGCTATCTTTAGACTGAAAAGACTTGGCGGCGCAGAGGCATTAGATAACGTGCTATCCAAGCTTATCCGCAGCTATAAATTTCGTTATAAAGTGGATGTCAACGACGTCATTGTAACGGCGACAGGATTGGGTTATGAACGTCACTACTTACCGCTATTAACGCATTTACCGCTGTTTGTTTCTATTATTAACGGCAAGCCAGAGATAACCCACCAATTGCTGGGTAGAGGTAACCAACCGATCCAACATTATTTTCAAGATGAAAATAAAATCAGTCAGTTGCCTAGTTTAATTAATAGCAAGCGCTTAAGCCAACTTATCAAATACCCAAGCAATAGCGATTATTGCTACCTCTTCAGTTTTACCCATAAGACTAACGGTAAATTATATTTTTATTCTGCTAACTTAGCAGAGCTTAAAGCGACCAAAAATATCCATTTATTTCTAGGCTTTGCCTCAGCAAAAGCCAGTTGGCGAGTGTTTAAAATTATCACCCAGCCGATTGATCACAGTAAAAACTACAAAACATCTACCTTACCGGGTGATGATGCACGATATGCAGCCCGAACAGAGCAACAATTATCTCAATTTAGCCATGCTTTGCAATTAATTGATTTAACTAATAAAGATGCTCGTAAAGACTATCAATCTTGGTCTGTTCAATCCGATGTTAATGGCCTAAAGATTTTTGCTCAAGCTAAAGTTAACCAAAACAGTATCAAAAAAGTATCCATGCCATTTAGTGAACGGCGCCATGAGGCTCGATTCGTGTTTAAAACCTTAGTGACGATCGAACAAGGTGGTAAACAGGTTACAGGCATCTCTCATGATATTTCGAGCAGAGGTTTACAGCTGACTTTAGAACAATCAACTAACTTTACTGAACCTGGTGCCGTGTCATTGTCATTTCCACGTCTTCAAGCCGCAGCTGGCAAGGCCAATTTAACCCATTTACCTTATCAATTAATTCGTAGCAGGATGAATGGATTGACCTTGCATTTAAGTGCCACCATTGGTCATTCACCGCACGAAGGCGTCGAGTTTTTAAATAAACTCATTGCCCACAATAAACAAAAACTCGAACAATTATCAGATAATGAAGGTCAACAAAAAGAATTGGCCGATGGCATGAAAAACCTTGTTATGCGTCAGTTACCTGGGGTGCCTTACTTTATCGAAAAAACAGTAAAAGCCGCAAAAATGGCTTATATCGGTATAGGCACGATAACCGACGAAATCAGCCATCTATTTGCCCAAGACAGTGACAAAGTGCTGCAGTACAATTTACTGCCACTATTGGACAACAATGTATTAAAACAACAGATTATAGATCCTCTCAAATTGATGAAACCGAATCACGAAATGGGCTTTTTTGAGGTGTTTATGCAACTCACTCGCCATCCTAGAGGTGCAGTGCAGATCCAATGTAAGCTCAAATCTGAACTGGGTAACAACGCGCAACAGATTCAATTTATTACCCAGAGTAAAAAAGTCGGTCGCTTTATGGCATTAAGAGTGTATGTAGGAGCAACAGACAAGCCCGATATGAGCTATATTAGACGCGAGCTAGAATATATCCACATTCATGCTCACCACCGAGCAAAGCAGTTGGAAGAACAATTGTGGAAAGTTATAGGTTCAGGTGAATTATTGGATATTACCACTGAAGTTGAAATCCGCTTCCCGAGTGTAATGACGCTTGCTTAACCAATCTTTAACTCACTTCAACTCGGCTTAAGATCTGGGATAAATAAACCAAAATCAGAGTATTTGACCTATTTAATATCGAACTTGAGATTTGTTTTGCTAACAAGGCGCATCGAGCGAGCCTATTGCAAGTCAATACAACGCAGTGAGCGGGACAAAGGATTGTTTGATAACCGTTTATTATCCCGAACTAAGGTTAACTAACCTGACAATGATAAATACCATTGTTTAATTTGTACAAAGTGATCTTGCTCGGCTTGTCGATCAGTCAACATCCCCGCATGATCATAGTCCAATAAATTGCCCTTTTCTTTGGCGAGCAAAGTGTACTTAACCTGGCTAAAACCGCATTCATCTATCATATCGCGCACATCGGATGGATTGCCTAAAACATGATCGTTTTTACCAGCGATAAACCATGCTGGCGGCCACACTGCTTTTGCTGCCGCTTGGGCATAATGAAAATTATCGTCATGATCAATCCAATCACCCCTGACCCAATCAATGGTTTGTAATAATGATGCACTGCTCTCATTATCCATGCCGACGCGAAATCGACTGGCGTCAAAATAGCCTTGCCTGGCAATGCAAAATGGCGCAAACCGATTCCAGAAAAAATCGACCATCAACCATTTTTTAAGTGATCTCACCTTGATAGTACGTTTACAACCAAAGGTGAGTAACGAGGCAACGCTTGACTGTAAATGAGTATACCGAGCCAAGCTGCTCGCCATTAATACCCCGCCCCATGAATGGGCACACCAATGCACTTTATTAACTAAAGGATGACGCTGTAAAATAAACTGTTGCACCAATGGCAATTGTTCACGGATCACTTCACCTTGACCCAACGTAAAGTCGCGATGAATTTTAGGCTCACTTAACCCTCGCCCCGCGGTATCCATCACATAAATATCAAAGCCAGCTTTAGCTAAAAAACAGCCTAAACCACGGCCTGAGTCACTATAAAACACCCGTCCATTAGACATAGCACCATGCAGCATCAAAATAGGCACCCCAAGAGCCGTTGGCGTAGTATGACGAATGTGTCGCAGATGCAATTGGCCATTACGGTAAGGGATAAACAGTGAGTCTTGTTGGATATCTGTTGTCAAAATAGGCAGTTATGTTAGTAATAATGAATCTCAAACTAACACTACTGCCGTGAAACACAACTAGAATAGAGTCTTCATTCTAGTGGTAACCTTAATGCTTATCCTGAGCTAAGATGATGTAATACCATTTATCAGTATGTACACTGCACCAACGACCTACCCGCTACGCCTGTAACAAAAACACTAACGCGCGTAAATCAACATGGTGTCTTGTATTAGCACATCTGCAGCGGCAATTAATGTAGGCTTGCCA